>BNUD01000101.1 GCA_025997095.1 Betaproteobacteria bacterium
TGACTTCCTGCCCGATTCTGGGCAGCCCCAGTTCGCCCAACTGGTTGCCTGACCAGGTGCCGCTAACCCGCACCCAGCAACTGCTGTTCTGATCCTTTTGTCCATAGCGATCCCAGTAAAACTGCACCTTGATCCGCCCCAGTTCATCCGTCCAGATGTTTTCTCCTGCGGGACCGACCACCAGCGCCGTTTCCGGTCCCGGGACAATCGGCTTCCTGTAGCCCGGTTCCGGTCGGTAGATTTCGCTCATCGGGTGAACTTCAAAGTCAACCCGGACTTGCCATTCCTGTTCCCTGAGTTCGCTTTTGCGTTCCGTCGCGCTGTGGCTCTTCGCCGATTGCCCACCCCCATTCTGGGTTTCCTGGGCAATTTCTTCCACCAGCAGGGCAGTGTGCAGCGTCAGGTAGTCAATGTTCGCGGCGTCCGCCGGATGTTCTGTCAACGTAAAGGTGCAGCCCGGCGCCAGCCCCCGCAGTTGCCCGCCTCCCTTCGCTCGCCAGCCCGGACTCTTTAGCGCCTGCATTCTGAGCACGGCCAGCCGCTCGCCTTCGGTAATCGGTTCGTTGGTGGCCTGGTTGGGGCCGGCTTTGGGTTGAACGTAGTGACTGCCCCCGCTTTGCCCGACATGCCAGGCAAAAATCTCGCGGTCGTTTTGCAGGGTGTTTCTCGGCTCTGTCCGCGCAACGGTCAAATCCGCCTGGGGACGGGTGTAGTCGTAATCCCGACTGACGTATTGACCACTGACGAGCCTTTTACCCGGTACAAAGGCGTCTATGTATTCTTCTTCGATTTGTTCGTCGGGAAAGTGAAACTTCAGGGTTTGATAACGGGCATTCGGATTCCTGCGATAAGCCGACATTTCATCAACCAATATCAGCCGGTGCGCGCCGCCCTCATGTTCAAAAAACCAGCTGATGCCCCATTCCTCACACAGCCGGACAAAAAAATCATGGTCGGTTTCATTATATTGGGTCTGGTAATCCCGCTTGGGATAAGTTCCGGTTAACCGCTTTTCAAAAGGATAACCATAATCTCCCAATAACTCGTCCAGTATTTCAACAACAGTTTTATCCTGAAAAATTTTACAGTCCGCAGTCAGCGTCGCCAGATATAACCACGGACGCATCGTGAGTTCGTAAAAGGCGTTCCGCCCTTCTTCCCGTAAAAACTTCGCTTCCGTGACCAGCGCGTTGATCTCCCGTTTCCCACCCCCCGCGTCCGCCAGCTCTATCTCCGCCGTGACTTCCTTGCCAATACAATCATCCAGCTCGTAATTCGACGCCCCGCCCGCCGAATCATTCGCCTTGTCTGGCGTCTTTAACGTCAACTTGTAGACAAATAACCCCTCTACCCCTTCTTCCCCCTGCAACTTCGTCGCCACCAAATCCAATCCCGGTAACGCCGCTCCCCTCGCCATCAACGTCCGGGCGCTCATTTACAGGTCTCCTGAGTGAAAATTCCCTTGTTCGTCAGCAGGTTGTCAGAAATCATGGCGTTTCGTGAGCATGGATGAGCAGAGGGACAGAGAACCGAAAAATACTCGAAATTTATCCGTATGGCAAGAAGTAAGGCAAGGGGGGCAAGTTTCGATGCTGTCCAGTCTTCAGAATGCGCCGGAAGATGCGGAAATGAAGCGTGGAAAGAGGGTGTGCCGATGTTTGATGCCCCGTCGTGCTGCGACTTCGTGCGGGGTATCAGTTGCCTGAACATCGTTACTGCATTGGCGACCCCTTGCATTTTGTCCTGCGGTGACCGAACCAGAGGCAGTGTCGCCACCCGCTTGCCTGCCTTTCAATAGCATGAGCATCAATGTTGTTGGCATGTGAAGATCCGGCGCTGCTACAGGAGATCAGGAAGAAGCGGATGCAGGTTGACGAGCAGAGCCGTGAGATCAAAAAAGCGTGTTATAGCCATGCCATTACCGTTGCTCAGATGTGAAATGAGCGAAAATGCATATCGTTGGTATTCCAATGGACCATTTATCCGGGTATCATCACGTCTCCATTTCATCGGGCAGGAATTGTTGCGGTGCGTCAATCACTGCCGTTTCATCAGGATTCTTATGGCTGTTTCGCGTCATGCGCTTTTTGGCAAGTTGAACACTACGCTGTTCAAGTCTGTTGAGTCGGCAACTTCTTTTTGCAAGTTGCGCGGCAACCCTTATGTTGAGCTGGTACACTGGATCAACCAGATACATCAGCTTCCTGACAGTGACTGGCAACGGATAATTCGCCATTTCAAGATTGACAGCGCCAGTCTTGACCGTGATATCGCAGCAGCTTTGGCGGCGCTGCCGTCCGGCGCAGGGTCGATTAGTGATTTTTCCCACCATATCGAGAATGCGATAGAGCGCGCCTGGATTGTCGCCACACTCGCAGCCGGAGATTACCGGGTACGCGGCGCCTGGCTGATCTGTGCTCTGGTGGAGAATCCGGAGTTGCGTCGTGTCTTGTTGGGTATTTCACCTTCACTTGCCAAAATTCCGGTACAGGATCTCGTGGATCTGCTCTTTCCCATCATTCAGGGGTCGCCGGAAACTAGCGAAAATTCCCATTCTGACGGCGACATGCCTGCCAGCGTTCCGGGGGAGGCAAGCCAGGCCATACCATCCGCCGCATCGGGAAAATCCCCTCTGACGCAGTATTGTTCCGACATGACGGAAAAAGCGCGTAACGGTGAGATTGATCCGGTCATAGGGCGCGAACATGAAATTCGTACCATGATCGACATTTTATTGCGCCGTCGGCAAAACAACCCGCTTCTGACGGGTGAGGCGGGGGTGGGGAAAACTGCTGTCGTTGAAGGTTTGGCACTGGCGATTGCGAATAATCATGTCCCTCCCAGCCTGCAAAATGTGCGTCTGCTCAGTCTGGATGTTGGGGCGCTTCTGGCGGGCGCCAGTATGAAGGGCGAGTTTGAGTCGCGTCTGAAGGGAGTGCTGGAAGAGGCGACAAAATCATCCACTCCCATTATCTTGTTTGTCGACGAAATTCATACCCTGGTAGGCGCAGGAGGACAGGCTGGTACGGGTGATGCCGCCAATCTGCTCAAACCCGCGTTGGCGCGCGGAACTTTGCGGACGGTGGGCGCGACAACCTGGAGCGAATACAAACGTCACATCGAAAAAGACCCGGCGTTAACACGGCGCTTTCAAGTCTTGCAGGTGCTGGAGCCAGAGGAAAATGCCGCCATTGACATGGTACGCGGACTCGTAGGGACTTTTGCCGCACACCACGGTGTGTGGATTATGGATAACGCTGTGCGCGCGGCTGTTACGTTATCGCATCGTTTCATTCCTTCACGGCAATTGCCGGACAAAGCCATTAGTCTGCTGGATACGGCTTGCGCCAGAGTAGCAATGTCCCTGCACACCCCGCCTGCTCGCATTGAACACCTGCGTGAGCGCCTGACTGCTGTGCGCGTCGAATATGATTTGCTGGAACGCGAGGCAAAAATCGGGAAAGCTGAACTCGACCAACTGGAATCTATTGCGGCACGCATTCAGGAGATGGAACAAGAACTTCAGACACAAGAAACCTTGTGGCAACAAGAACTGGAACAGGTGCAACACATCATAGAGCGGCGTAACACACTACTCGGTGAAGTGAAGAAGGCAGAATCCGAAATTGAAGAAGCCGTCGTTATTGATGCTGCATCAGCTTCATTCTTGCGTGAAGAATTGCGGGCATTGGAAGCAAAACTTGAAACATTGCAGAAAGATGCTCCTTTGATTTTGCCGCAGGTTGACGAAACGGTGGTTGCAGCCATTATCTCTGACTGGACGGGCATTCCCGCCGGACGCATGGTTCAGGATCAGGTGTCTACTGTGTTGGGGCTTCCAGATTTGCTTGGGCAGCGAGTCATCGGACAGGAACATGCCTTGAAACGGCTTGCTCTGCGAATCCAGACAGCGCGGGCACATTTGGCTGATCCCAACAAGCCAATCGGCGTATTCCTGCTGGTTGGGCCATCCGGTATCGGTAAAACAGAAACGGCTCTGACATTGGCGGAGGCTCTCTACGGTGGAGAACAAAATCTGATTACCGTCAATATGAGTGAGTTTCAGGAAGCGCACACCGTTTCAACACTGAAAGGCGCACCGCCTGGATACGTCGGCTATGGTGAAGGCGGGGTGCTGACCGAAGCCGTGCGGCGACGTCCTTATAGCGTGATCCTGTTGGACGAGATCGAGAAAGCACACCATGACGTGTATGAGATCTTCTATCAGGTATTCGACAAGGGTTGGATGGAAGATGGAGAAGGGCGCTTTATCGATTTCAAGAACACGGTGATTTTGCTGACTTCGAACGTAGGGTCGGATCTCATCAGTGGATTCTGCGACGACCCGGAACTTTCTCCAGATCATGAAACGCTGGCGCAAGCACTACAACCGGAACTGCGAAAAGTTTTCCCTGCCGCCTTTCTGGGGCGTCTCGACATCGTGCCGTATATCCCGCTGGCTTTGGATGCGCTAACCCGTATCGTCCGTCTGCATTTGCAGAAAGTTGTCGACCGGATGCGCGTTCAGCATGACATTGTTTTCGAGACTGATGATGACGTCATCAATTACATCGTGGCTCAATGCGGTACGCATGAGACGGGAGTGCGTTTGTTGGTGCGCTTCATCGAGCAACAGATCTTGCCGCAATTGTCTCATCACTGGCTGACCGCGCTCTCGGAAAAGAAAAGCATCCGGCGCATCACGCTTGGGATTGAGGGCAAGGAACTAATTTATCAGGTGGAAAATGCCGAAGCTGCCTGATTTATTCTACAATTGCGCGTCATTCAAACTTTATTTCTTGTGAGGAGGTTCTATGGCATCAGTTAACAAGGTTTTCAATAATGCCCAGAAGTTCATTGGGCGAAATCGTGCGCCACGCGTGCAGATTGAGTACGATGTTGAAGTTTACGGTTCAGAAAAAAAGATCGAACTTCCGTTTGTCATGGCGGTACTGTCTGACCTTTCCGGTAAGCCAGTTGAGCCACTGCCTCCGGTAGCCGACCGCAAATTTCTGGACATCGACATCGACAATTTTGATGAGCGAATGAAGGCGATCAAGCCGAGAGCGGCGTTTTCCATTCCCAACACTTTGACGGGTCAAGGTCATTTGTTGGTGGATTTGACCTTTGAGAGCATAGATGATTTTTCTCCGGCCGCTGTTGCTCAAAAAGTAGATGCGCTCAAACAGCTTCTGGATGCGCGTACCCAACTGGCCAACCTTCAGACTTACATGGATGGCAAGTCGGGAGCTGAAACGCTGGTCAACAAACTACTTCAGGATCCCGCACTGATGAAAGCGCTGGCATCCGCACCCAAACCGCAACCCAAAACTAACGCGCCAGAAGGTGTGCAGGCGGGCGGCTCCGAGTGACCATTCATTTCAGATGAGGAAAAAGTAGTATGAACACATCAGCGCAACAATCTACGCAAGATCTGACGCCGCTTCAGTTTGCCGACCCTGACGCATTTTCCGCATTGCTGGATCGGGAATTCAAGCCCAAAACCGATCAGGCGAGAGAAGCGGTAGAGTCGGCAGTTCGTACCCTGGCCGAGCAGGCGATGATCAACTCCTTGACCATCAGTGACGATGCCTACTCTGCCATTGAAGCGGTCATTGCGGAAATCGACCATAAGCTTTCCGAACAAATCAACCTGATTTTGCACAAACCCGAGTTTCAGCAACTCGAATCGGCGTGGCGTGGTTTGCACCATCTGGTCTACAACACGGAGACGGACGAGAAGCTGAAAATCCGTTTCATGGATATCTCCAAAGACGAGGTACGCCGCATGTTGCGTCGTCACAAGGGGATTGCGTGGGATCAAAGTCCGCTCTTCAAGCGAATTTACGAAGAAGAATATGGACAACTGGGTGGAGAACCCTATGGTTGCATGGTCGCAGACTATTTCTTCGATCACACGCCTCCAGATGTCGAACTCCTGAGCGGCATGGCCAAGATTGCGGCGGCAGCCCACGCGCCCTTTATTTCGGGTGCTGCGCCAACCTGTTTGTCGATGACCTCATGGCAGGAACTGGCCAATCCACGGGATTTGACCAAGATCACCACCAATCTGGAACACGCAGCCTGGGCTTCCCTGCGAGAAGCTGAAGACTCCCGCTACATCGGTCTGGCCATGCCACGCTTTTTGGGGCGTCTGCCTTACGGTATCAAAACAAATCCAGTGGATGAGTTTGATTTTGAAGAAGAGACGGATGGCGCAGACCACCACAAATACGTCTGGTGTAACGCCGCCTACGCGATGGCGGTCAACATCAACCGGAGCTTCAAGCTCTACGGCTGGTGCACCATGATTCGTGGTGTGGAAAGCGGCGGTACTGTTGAGAATCTGCCGTGTCACGTATTTCCGACTGATGATGGCGGCTTTGATATGAAGTGTCCGACAGAAATTGCCATCTCGGATCGTCGGGAAGCGGAACTGGCCAAAGCCGGGTTCATGCCGCTGATTCACCGCAAAAACACCGATAACGCCACCTTCATTGGGGCACAATCGTTGCAAAAGCCAGCGGAATACTACGACCCGGACGCCACTGCCAATGCCAATCTCTCCGCGCGCTTGCCGTATCTCTTTGCCAGTTCGAGATTCGCCCACTACCTGAAATGTATCGTGCGTGACAAGATCGGTTCATTCAAGGAACGGGAAGATGTGCAACGCTGGCTGAACGAGTGGATCATGCACTACGTAGATGCCGATCCCGCCAATTCCTCGCAGGAAACGAAAGCCAAGCGTCCCTTGGCAGCAGCGGAAGTGGAAGTAGACGAAGTCGAAGGTAATCCGGGTTACTACAACGCGCGGTTCTACCTGCGCCCACACTTCCAACTCGAAGGCTTGACCGTCAGTTTGAGACTTGTAGCAAGACTGCCCTCGGTCAAGAAAGCAGGCGCAGCAGCTTGATGTGTTGGTGAACAATTGGCTCCGCCATCACTGGCGGAGCCAGGGTTCACAGCTTGGCAAAATGACGTACAAGAATGTTGGCGCTTTGCATAAACCTGGTGCTACAATGCCATGCGTTTAATTGACGTCTTTTTTATCAACACCCCATTTCCAAAGGAGCGAACATGGCACAGGACATTTTTCTGAAAATCACCGGCATCGACGGCGAATCACCGGATGCTACACACAAGAACGAAATTGAAGTACTGAGTTGGAGCTGGGGCGTGACCCAGGAATCCAACATGCATGCTGGTTCAGGCGGTGGGGCAGGAAAGGCCACAGTCAGCGATCTGGTATTTGAACACTACACGGATCGTGCCTCGCCCAATCTGGTGAAGTACTGTTTGACCGGCAAGCATGTTGCCGAAGCCAAGCTGACGGTACGTAAGGCAGGTGGCAATCCACTGGAATACCTCAAGATCACGATGACGGATGTCATCATCAGCGGTGTGCATCCTTCTGGTGACAGTGCCGAAGAACGTATCCGGGAAACTGTCAATCTGGCCTTCTCCAAGGTTACGCATGAATACGTCGTCCAGAACCAGCAGGGCGGCAGCGGCGGTACTGTAACCGCTACCTTTGACATCAAGGGCAACAAGGAAGCTTGAAAGTTTTTTTGAGAACTTTCCATTAGACCATGCGCCTTATGTATCGTCATCAGGCGCATGGTTGCAAGACAAATTTCTGAAACAGGCAACAGGAAAAAATAAAATGGCAATCATCACTAGAGTCGTTGGGAAAAATGGTAATGCATCCAGAAGTGAAGTGGAATTTATCCAAGGTTTTCTCAACCAATGGTTAAGGGCAAATAATAAAAAAACATTAATGGTCGATGGAGATGCCGGCAAAAATACCAAAGATGCGATTGTGTGGTTCCAGAGTGAAATCATGCATATGATGGAACCTGATGGTCGCGTGAGTCCGGATAATTCTACGCTAAATGCATTGATTTCATTGCCAGGACATCCTTCACCTGCTATATCTACATCATTACCTAGTCCTGTAGCGGAAGGAAAACGTGAGTTCTCTACGGAAAAAATTGAGTGGGCTGCAAGAGAACTTGGAGTTGAAGTTGCACACATCCGTGCAGTAGCGGAGGTGGAAACAAATAATGGAATATTTCTGAATCCAAAATCGAATAATTTCAGGCTAAAAATATTGTTTGAGCGCCATAAGTTCTACCAGTATGCAGATAAGAAATTTAATTATCATCGAGATTTCCCGAAAATATCAAATCCTTCTGCTTCAAGTACTGGTGGTTATGGCGGAGAAGCTTACCAATATGTGCGCTTAGAAGTTGCTATGTTGCTTGACAGAGACGCGGCGTTGAAATCTACCTCATGGACAGCGTTTCAACTAATGGGTGAAAATTATACGAAGTGTGGAGAGTATGCTGGCGTGCAGGGGTTTGTTAACGCCATGCATGAATCCGTTGAGGGCACCTCGAAAAACCTTTCTTCCTCCGGATTTGTTAAAATTACGTTGTTCTGAATTTTAGAGTAGGTGAAGCAGATGATTTCACGTAGCGCCCTCAAGACGGACCTGTTTGCAAGTGAAGCGCACAGCCGCAAGATAGACAAAC
>BNUD01000102.1 GCA_025997095.1 Betaproteobacteria bacterium
AAAAATCCAGCAGCGTCGGCAATTCACGCACAATTTTTCGGGTATACGCCTGACGAATCTCATTCAAGCGCAAATCGGGAATAAAAAATCCAAAAATGCCCGCGCATAACAGATAAATGACATCGAAGCGCCCCAGCATCAAAAGCCCCATCGCCGTGCCGGACATGAAGAGCAGGGAAATGACAATTTTTATGCCGATGAATTGCTCGACATCAAAGAGGTGAAAAAGCCCGCTCACTTGCAGGCGTCGTTCAAAATTCCTGCGAAACCCTGCGGGAAACAAGGGCACAATCACTCCGGAAATCCAGCGCACCATCGGCCAGATCAGACGCAGGGAGGTCGGCAAGGTATCCTTGTATTCACGATCCTCTTCCGGGAGTTCGTTGAGTTCAAGATAACCAACGCTCAACATGAGCACAATGGAAATGGCGAGAAAGGCGCAGATCAACCAGATCATATGTCAATGCTCATGATTTTTTCGATGGCCTTGAAACCAATCGTGATCCAGACGCACACCAGAATAAAAATGATCCACCCCAGCATCGAATGAAACATGGGCGACATGGCAGGGTATATAAATGCCCTTTTCCTCTATCATCAAACACGCCCACAATACAAATAGACCAAACTAACGGTCGCACCGAATAAACAAAAGAATAAAGCCGTAATGCTCATATCTGCATTTATGCCAAGCCACGCCTTATGTCCATAGTATTTCCAGGCGTCAGGAAAATTCCAAGCATAAAAACAAGCAGCATAGACCCTCTCTCCGATTCCAAATGAACAAATTATTGATGCTGCTAATAACAAGGAAATCAGAACGAGACAAATGGACTCAATATCATCTCTTGTCAAAATTTTTGTCATGATTAATCTCCTTGATTGAAATACAACTATGAAACAATGCAGAAGCGTAATAAATACGTCTTAGCATTATTCGATGTGTTTTTCAAGTTTATAATTTATCAATCGTACCATCATTGCGGAATAAAAACAAAAAATAATAAATACACCCTCCTAACACAGTGAGAATGAAATAACGAATCAAGATTATCTCCTATTGAATTCATCAAATTCGGTAGAAAGTTCACTACACATCTCTAGGCGAATCCAGTGAGTTTCCTTTTCAAATGTTTGAACAACGGGTTTCTTTACAAATATTTTGCCTCGCAACTTGACGAGCAAACTATTCATATTCAACATATCAAAATCAAGATAATGGTGCAGACCACCAATGAGTTCAGGAAGGCGAATTTTTTTGACATATTTGACACCTTTTCGCACGATCATGGTTGAGCGCATGAGAAGATGGGATATGAGGATTCTATTCTGGACATAACCATCATCAAACGTTTCAGACACACTCAATATTGTCATGTCTTCCGAAGCGATTTTTACATCAAGTCCGTAAGGGAATTCATGGTTATTGGAATTGAATGATTCTACAACACCATTCAAAGGATTACCTAGTTCCTTTTCAGTAAAACCAAAAGAATTTTCAATGAGTACATCCGTTTCTCCCGTGTTTGTCAAAGTAAGAACAATAAGCTGCGTCTTTTCATCAATTTCTATGTTTAGATCAATGATGTCATCGGTAGCCATAGCAGTCCTTGCTAGTAGAACACAGGATAGAAAGATGAAAAATCTCATTTTTATGTGTTTATGGTTTTTCTTTGGTGTAATAATCAAACGTAGCGCTCGTATCATACCATCCTCCTTCAGTTCCTGGAGTAACTGGATTACTATGGACATTAGTCCCCTCTTCAAAAATAGCAATTGACAATTTCCGGTTCATTATTTCTTTACTTCCTCTCCATACTTCCAAGCTCTATCGCTTGGATAATCATTTCTCCTATCCAAAATAATAGTATTTTCATTTCCAAATGTTATCATATCAACTGAATGCGGTATAGATAATTTATAATCAAGCTCTCCTTTAACTTCTTCAGGATTATATTTATTCACAAGCGCACCATGAGCAATAACTCGCAATGTTTTGTCAATTTGCAGAGTTTCTATTTTATAAACCCCCATTGCACTATGGCGCGACATACCTTTCAGTCTTATTTCAGAAGACGATGTAGAAGAAGAGTAGCAAACATTGAATATGCTATAATCGTAAATCTCAAAGACTCTCGAAGTTATAGCAATAGCCCAACAACCCGCTGTCACGGCTGTCATGAATATTACCAAAATCTTTGAAATACTTTTCATGTCATGAGGCTCTTACGAATGTTAAATGTGGACATATGCGATATGACATAGGCTTTTCCTCTATCATCAAACACGCCCACAATACAAATAGACCAAACCGATTTTTACTAAAACAAATAATAGCAGTCCATTCATAAAATAGATGATGCTCGCAGTAACCGCTGAGCGAAACACCCATTTTCGATTTGAATCTTTCAACAAAAAAACGATTAACATGCTGACGGTCGCGCCGAATAAACAAAAGAATAAAGCCGTAATGCTCATATCTGCATTTATGCCAAGACCCGCCTTATTTCCATAGTATTTCCAAGCGTCAGGAAAATTCCAAGCATAAAAACAAGCAGCATAGACCCTCTCTCCGATTCCAAATGAACAAATTATTGATGCTGCTAATAACAAAAAAATCAGAACGAGACAGATGGACTCAATATCATCTCTTGTCAAAATTTTTGTCATCGTTAATCCCCTTGAATTACCGTGATTCGACCATACCGTGTTAGTTTTTCATGCCATCCCGGTGATTTCCATCCTTGGTACCAACGTCTGTTGGCAACTATATTTACGGAATCTGTTTGTGTAGCGTTAATAAGGGCTTCTATTTCATTCCAGTTATCCCAATCTGTTGCAGTAATACAACCTATCGAATTGCCAGGATGATGCAATCTTAAAAGTGTTCTGCCTGTTTTTTCATGCATATCATCCCCATAGTTTTCGTCGAGAGATTCTAGCCTGAAAAAGCCTGATCTTCCTTGACGGATAAGTATGTCATAAGTCCCAACAGGAATAGGGTCGCCATACGGGGCACCACCAGAAATAAATGTCCCACTAATCGTAGTTCCTTTTTCTCTGTCTCGAAGTGTCAATATATTGGTTGTCAGGTTGTATGTCCCCTCCACCCACAGCCCCAATGGATCAATCCAATTAACCGGATTTCCCTCCACATACCCATAAAGGTTCAAGCCGCCCGCTTCCTCAATCGGGTCTTTCGACAGCCACCGACCATCTTTCGGGTCGTAAGCGCGGTATTTCGTCAGATACAACCCGCTCGGCGCGTGGTATTGCATCCCCGCATAACCAAACTCAGGTTTTGTGGTCGGGTTGTTGGTCAATTGTCCATAGGGGTCGTAATCGTAGCGGGCTGCGACAGCGCCTTTTTCATCCAGAATGTCCCGCACCGAACCTAAATGGTCTTTGGCGTAATAGTCCCGCTTCTTGCCCCTGACCCGATAAGCGCCTTCTCCGAAATAGTAGGCTTCGTTCGCGCCGCTCTTCGTCCGGCAGACGGTATTGCCGCACCATGTGTATTTTGTTTCGGTACGCGCCTTGCCGTCGGTCTCAATGATGGCGACACGTCTGTCTTGTCCGTCGTATTGGAATTCGGTGCGTTTGCCCGGCGCTTTCTTGTAGCCAATCGCCATCAGCCGATTCTCCGCGTCCCATTGATAGGTGCGTGTTTCGTCTTCCGTGCGGTTGCCGTTGGCGTCGAACTTGTAGGGTGCCTGCGTAATCCGGTTGTCGGTGCCCGACGTGTAGGCGCGTTTGCCTTCTGGGGTTTCGATGGCGCTCAGGTTATTGGCGGCGTCCAGAACGTAACGATACGTTTGCTTTCCATCTTGCGCCCGTTCCAGGCGACCGAGCGCGTCGTATTGATAAGTCCACTTCCGGGTCTTGTTTTGATCTTTTTCGGTAATGGACGCAATAAGGCTTTCCGGTGCGGTCTGGTATTCAAAATCCCGCGCGTTTTTCGGGTTGAGGATTTCTTTCAGTTTGCGGTCGCCCGCGTTTTGTTCGTAGCGGTAGCGATGTTCAATCAAGGCGCTCGCCAAGCGCGCGCTTTCAAGCTGCCCGGTATCGCCCAGATAGGCGTAGTCAAATTCGCCCAAGGAATTTTGTTTTTTGGTGACGCGACCCAGAGGGTCGTATTCGAGCGTTTCAGTTGCCGTGCCGATTTGCCAGGCGCGCAGCCGCCCGGCGGTGTCGTACTGGAGACGGTAGGCAGCATCGGAAGCGGGCGGCGTTTCTTCAATCAGCCTGAGCGCGCCGGGTTGTCCCACTTTTCCGTAGCTGTATCGGGTAGCGCCGAGGCTGTCTTTCATTTCCTTGAGACGCGGGTAGGCGGCGTCCCATTTGAGGCTGATCGGCGCGGTCGGTGTACGGACATTGGTGTACGCAATCGCATTGACCCGGTTGTCGATGTCATAACGCGCAACCGTCGTTTGTCCAAGGGCGTCGGTACGTTTGGCGAGCCGCCCGGCGCTATCGTATTCAAAAACGGTTTTAGCGCCATCCGGGGTGATTTTGGCAAGGACGCGCCCTTGAATGTCCCGTTGCCATTGGGTGGTGTTGCCCTTGCCGTCGATGAGCCGCGTCAGCCGCCCTGCCGCGTCGTAGCCGAATCGAATGGTGCGTAGCGCATCCTGCACGGCGATCAATTGTCGCGCGGCGTCGTATTGGTAGCGTTTTTTCTGACCGTTGCGGTCTTTCAGCATGACGGGATCGAGTTTATCCCATGTGGTTTCGGTGGTGGTGCCGTCAGGATACGTGATTTTGGTGATCCGGTCGAAGGGGTCGTATTCGTATTTGAGCGTATAGCCTTCGGAATCCGTTTCACTGGCGAGGTTGCCGCGCGCGTCCCATGTGTAGACACGTCCGGGGCGTCCTGTCGGGGTGATGATTTTGAGCAGCCGACCTGAAGCGTTGTATTGGTATTGCGTCGTTTCGCCCGCATCGTCGGTGCGGGACGTGAGTTGTCCAACAGCGTTCCAGACGAAGCGCGCCGACCTGCCCGCCGCATCCTTGACCTTCAGCGGGCGGTGTTGCGTGTTCCAGGTGACTTGCAAGAGGGTGTCCCAGCCTTGATCTGTCTTTTGCCGGACGCTCGTCATGTCGATGCCGTTGGGCGCGTAGTCAACCCGGGTTTCACGCCCCAGAGGGTCGCGGCTCATGAGCGTATTGCCCCAAGCGTTCCACTGGTAGCGGTTCTGTTGCGCGCCGCCATCCGGCAGCGTTCGTGCGATGCCGACCGGATTCTTGCAGGTGCCCGCCGTCTTTGCCTTGGGGTCGTAGGCATACCACAGGCGATTTTCCAGCGGCTCTTTGACGCTGGAGAGCACGCCAACCGCCATGCCGTCTTCGTCGCGCCAGTGCAGGATTTTTGCTTTGCTGTAGTCGCCCTTGTGTTTGGCGTAGGTCACCGCGTCCCAATAAAAAGTGTTGTGTCTGGAAAGACCGCTGTTGGTGATGCCTGCGGCGTTCGGCGCGTTCGTTTCCGCGTCAGGGATGCCCGCCGCGCCGTCGCGCGCTTCGACCCGTTCGGTTCTGCCCAACGGGTCGGTAATCTCGATCCAGCGATTCTGCCAGCCGCTGCCCGAAGCAAAGCGCGTCACGCCGTAGGGCGTCTCCATCCGTTCGATAAACGTGCCCCTGCCACTGTAACCGACGCGCGAAGTCATGCCGATGGCGTCCGTGATGGCGATCAGCCGCCCTTTGTCGTCATAAGCGATTTGCGCGCGACGACCATGCGGGTCGACCAAGGCGGTGATTTTGAGGGGATCGGCGTGTTTGTATTCGAGCGTGGTCTTCTGTCCCGTGGCGTCTTCCACGGCGATGAGCCGATTTTTTGCATCGTAATGAAAGCGCAAACGATTGCCCGCCGGGTCTTTGCGTTCGGTCAGAAAGAAGCGGCGCGGCCAGACGGTTTTGTTGTCGCTGTGCGCGTAGGTCTCAATCGTGCCATCGGCTTGTCGCCGCTCGTAGCGCAGCGGGTCGGACAAGCGCGCGAGTACTGAGCCATCCCGTCCGTCAGGGGCAAATTGACCTGTGGCGGGGTTGTAATCTTCTGTGCGGAATTTGCGCGTCCCGCCGCCCGATTTGTAGCGTTGAACGTCTTGACCGGGACGAACCGGATCGTCGATCACATAGGACAGTCCGTTGTAGGTCCATTTTTGTCCCAGGTTGCTGTAGTGGAAGGTTTCCGGTTGGTAGGATTCGCGTTGGCTGTAGTAAAAACCCAAGGGAACCGCAGGCCCTTTGGCGGGGCGGTAGCTCAAAGGCGTGTCGGCAATCGCCAGACTCACGAGCAGGGATTGGACGCTGGCGCGCATCATGCCGCCCGTGTCGCCCGTCGCGTTGCCCGCGACGCAGGCGGCGCATTGCTGGGTTTCCGCCCCCTCCCCTGCATTGCACGCGCCGCTCTCGGTCGGGTCGGCGGGCGGATTTTGTTGCTCGCGCCAGGAATTGCCTTCGTTCTTGTCCGGCGGTTTCGGACAAAATTGCGCTAAAACATGACCGGATTGAAGCATCAGAAATGCAATAACAATCACACCGATCAGGTGGGTCAATTTATTACGCATCGGGGTCGTGCCTTTTTGTTCCATGTTACTCATCCTTAACTGCCGCAACCAGGGGCAGGATCGGGGTCGCCGGAGTTGTCGACGCTACCGCCCGCGCCACTATCACCTGCGCCTGTTCCGCCCGTGTCGTTGCCCTTCGTACCGCCCGTGCCAGCGCCGCCGATGCCACCCGTTCCGCTCGTGCCACCCGTGTTACCAACCGTGCCAGTCGCCGCGCTCAACGAGGCTTCCTTGAAATCGCTTTGCATTCTGACCGTCGCATACGAAACCAGCGGTACGCGCCCCTCCATTTCAGGAGAACTTATGCCACGCGGAAGGTCATTTGTAAACAGGGTACGTGTCAAATTGGCATCAACAAAAGGCGCGAAAAAGTATTGCGTCAGCGGCATTTTGGTTGCATACAAATACGTGAGCTTGATTTTCAGCAGGTTGGCGTCCTGAACATTCACACCGGAGAATTCCGTGCTCTGGCGATACATCAGATTGTCATTGGGGATGACCCGGCTTCTGGTGCCATTGGCGCCCGTGCGCGTCACCGCAAAACTGTTCATCATGTCGCGCGTCGGGCTGAGGATGTCGATCCGCACCACCCGCGCGACGCCCGGACTATAGCCGCCCCAATCGCGCCAGTCGCTGCCATAAACAGCGGGCAGCTGGGTATCCATATTGGCGACAAGCCCGCCTTTGATGACATCAGTCGTATTCGTTCCGTGAGTATACAACGGGGTCAGCGCGATGGCGGCGGCATCTTCCATCGAGGAAGGGCGCGCGCCGTTTACCGCGCCCGCCCGCGCGGCGGCCAGCGTCGCCATGTCCACAACGGATTTGGCCTGATACATCAGCGCCAATTCCGCAATCAAAAAAATGAACAGGATAAACACCGGCATGGCAATGATGAATTCCGTCATCGTCGCGCCGCATTGCCGTCTTTTATTCATGCGCCACCTCCCAGCGCAACAGGTCGCCCACGCGAATGCCAAAATCCTCCGCGCCGCCGGGCAGCCATTCCAATACCGCGCGCGCCTGAAAACAACAACACACATCAACCCAGGGACGAACATTCCTGCAAATCTTCAGCACCTGAAAATCCTTTGCGACAAAGATCGCTTCTATGGGGTAGCGCATCCCCAACATGTGAATGCTGTTGCAAGGCGCAATCAAAAGACCGGAGGCGCGGGAGAGGCGCGGCGTACAGACCAGACCCCGAAAACGGCTCCAAAAGGTCGAAGCCAGGGCAATTTGGGCGTCAACCGGTCTCCCGCAATGCTGAAGCGTCACGCGTGAAAAAGTCTCAAAAATCATTCAAAAAGCTCCCGACGCCATGATTTTTTGATAGAGAAAATAGCCGAGAAAGGCAAAGGTGCAAGGAAAAATGAAAATCACCAATGGCCCCAGCATTTTTACGGGCGCTTCAAACGCTTTCTTTTCCGCCAGAAGAAAACGCTCCGTCCGCCGTTGCGCCGCCTGATCGCGCAAAATGGGCGCAAGCGGCGCCCCCACCCTTTCCGCCTGAATCATCGCCGAAACCATCGCCGTCACTTCCGTGATGTCCAGACGTTCCTGCATCTGGTAGAGCGCGTCACCGCGCGGCAGCCCCGCCGAAATATCCCGAATGACCTTGGCGAATTCCACCCGCAAGGCGCCGGGCGGCGCTTTGGCCAAGGTCAGCCGGATCGCCCCGGTCAGGTTTTGCCCCGCCTCGACGCCCAGCGTCAAAAAATCCAGCAGCGTCGGCAATTCACGCACAATTTTTCGGGTATACGCCTGACGAATCTCATTCAAGCGCAAATCGGGAATAAAAAATCCAAAAATGCCCGCGCATAACAGATAAATGACATCGAA
>BNUD01000103.1 GCA_025997095.1 Betaproteobacteria bacterium
TCAAACGAAGCGATGCCGGAAAGTTCGTCGTCTTGCCCAAACGATGGATCGTTGAAAGAACCTTCGCCTGGCTGGCGCTCTGCCGTCGCCTCAATCGTGATTATGAAGTCATCCCCCAACAGTCCGAGTCCATGATACAACTCGCCATGATCCGCCTGCTCGTCAAACGACTTGCTGATTTTTAAAACAGCTTCTAAGATTTTTCGCGCGGAACCAACCCCGCCGGCGGGGACGCCGGCGCTCCCAGCAACGGCAAACCTGGCAGCAAGCGTAGCGCCGACAATCCGTGTCAAGCATTCGGGCACGGCGTGCCGTGCCCTGTGGCGGCAAACGCGGTATCGGTTTTGATGTCAGGTAGGGGCGGTTCGAGAACCGCCCGTGGGTTTGGCTCCGCGCGAAAAATCTTAAAACCGCCGGCGGGGACGCCGGCGCTCCCGGCAACGGCGAACCTGGCAGCAAGCGTAGCGCCGACAATCCGTGTCAAACATTCGGGCACGGTACGCCAGGGCACGGCACGCCGTGCCCCTACGGAGAACGGTCGGCAATGTCGGGGAATGGGCGGATCACCTGTAGGGGCACGGCGTGCCGTGCCCTATGGCGACAAACGCGAAGGGGTAACGGGGAGTTTAAGGGCGCGGTATCGGTTTTAACGTAGGGGCGGTTCCGCGCGGAAAATCTTAAAACCGCCGGCGGGGACGCCGGCGCTCCCAGGCGAACTTGGCAGATTCAAAATCTCGCCCCCGAAACAACTTGTACGGCTTTGCCAGCGACCTGACGAGGCGAAGCCCCGTTATTAATCCGGCAATCAAATACACCATATGCTGCCACAGGCTTCAGGTAGGGCGCGCTCAGAGAGCACGCCCTACCAAATGCCATCGTACCCATGCGTCAGACGGTGTATTCGATTGCCGGATTAATCACTTGCGCTCTATCGGGCAGGACGCGGCGGGGGCGGGGTGATGCGGGCGATTGTGCCGCCCTGTTCTTCATAATCCAGCGAACCCGCCGCGCCGACGACCTGAAAACCCTTGGCGCTCAATTTGTCGCCCACATCGCCGCCGCGCCAGGCGTGATTGGAAACGACGATGATGGCGCGATCTCTGGGGATGTAGGCGATGTTCTTTTCCACATCCGCCACCTGAATGTTCAGGAAGGCGGGGAAGCTGCCATTCTTGATCAGTTCATCAGGACGACGTACGTCGAGAATCAGGACTTTGCCGGGGTCGGCAAGGTATTTGTCGACCGCCACGCGGTCGATTTTCGGGGTTTTGTACGTCCATTGGCGCGGGGCGGTCGGGGCGTTGGGGGCGGCTTGTTGGGCGCTTGCGCCTGCTGCTGTGAGCAGGAAGGCAGCGGCGAAAAGGATTTGCAGCAATTTCATGAAAAATTCTCCGAGGTGAAAAAAGAAATCCGGTATCCCGCAAGGGGACGCCTGTCACCTTCGCAGCAATAAGCACGCCACGCCGGGAAACAATGGATTTGTCCTTTTCCGGTTCTGGCATTGCTGCACACGCAGCAGATTCGCGCGGTCGATTGCTGCTACAAAACCAGCCCGCGCCCGACACTCCCTCCCACTCTGAACGATCAACCCGCATTGCGGCATGGTTTGCGCCCGTTTTCCTGTTTCTGGCGTGGATGTTGCTGAAACGCTGCGTTGCGGCATCGCTAGCCGCGTCTGTCTTTGTTCACTCATTTTTATTACAGGAAACCTCAGCATGAAAAAAACCTGCATCGCCGCCTGCGTCGGCATCGCGTTCTCCGCCCTCTCCGCTTTCGCCCTGGCGCAGCAGCAGACACAAGATCAACCCAAACCGCCGCTGGGTTTCTTCGTCACCAGCGTCGGTCTGGATGGCGGCAATCTCGGCGGTCTGGCGGGGGCGGACGCGCATTGCGCCACGCTCGCCAAGACCGTGGGCAGCGCCAAAAAACAATGGCGCGCTTATCTCAGCGCCCAGGCGAAAGACGGCAAACCCGCCATCCACGCCCGCGACCGCATCGGCGCTGGTCCGTGGCATAACGCCAAGGGCGCGCTCGTTGCCCGCGATGTCGGCCATCTGCACGGCGATACCGTGGAGCAGGCGCGTCTGGGCAACAACCTGAGCCGCAACACCGCCATCAGCGAAAAGGGCGAAAACACCAAGGGCGCGGGCGATCAACCCAACCAGCATGACATCATCACGGGTTCATTGCCGGATGGCACGGCGTTTACCGACGCCGCCGACCATACTTGCGGCAACTACACCAGCAACGCGGAAACCGGCTCCGTGCAGGTCGGTCATTTCGACCGTACCGGCGGCGGCAATACCTCGTGGAATTCCGCTCACCCCAGCCGTGGTTGCAGCCCGGAAAAACTGAAGAGCAGCGGCGGCGCCGGGCTGTTCTATTGCTTCGCGGCGGATTGATCCAGCGATCTGATGGCGACGCGGCAATTTTCTGGAGCGCCGCGTCGTTCCGCTTCCCTTATAGCCCCTGCGTTAAACCCAAATTCAGGAATCACGCCATGCTGAATCGTTTACTCTTTCTCACCCACCGCTGGACGGGCGTCGCGCTGGCGCTGTTCATGTTGCTCTGGTTCGCTTCCGGGCTGGTGATCGTGTATTCCAGCAGTATCAATCAGAGCCGCGACCAGCAGTTGGCGCACGCCGAACCCTTGCGCCTCGAAGCGAACTGGTTGAGTTTCGGTGCAGCCTGGGAACGCAGCCGTGAAGCGCACGCCGCTGACAAGGGCGGCAAAACCAGCCATGACGAAACCGGCATTGTCGAAGCCCGTCTTGCGCGTCAGGGCGGCTTGCCCCTCTGGCTTGCGGAAGACACGCGGGGCCAGCATTACGCGATTTCCGCCATAGATGGTCATCTCTGGCGCGCCACGTCCGAAGACGCGCTCAAAATCGCCGCCGACTGGCTGATTCACGAAGGTCGGGTCAAAGAAGCGGGCGATTTGCGTCATGTGGGCATCCAGGAAAAAGGCGCTTCGATTCTGCGCGGACAAGACACGCTCGCGCCCTTCCACCGCATCTCCCTGCAAAACATCCTGGGCGGCGAAATCATCGTTTCCGCCACCACTGGCGAGGTCGTGCAGGTTTCCAACGCGCTGGAACGCGGCACCTATTGGGCGGGCAACTGGCTGCACCTGTTCCGCTTCTTCGATTCGGCTGGCTTTGGCAGCGCGCGCGGCGACGTGCTGATGTGGAGCATCATCATCAACTTTGTTTCCTGCGTCACGGGGCTGATTGTCGGCTGGCTGCGCTGGCGTCCGGGCTGGGGCGGCAAGCCAACCTACAAGGAAGGTCGCGTGCATCCCTACCGCGCCTTCTGGTTTCGCTGGCATTTCTGGGCAGGTCTGATTGGCGGCATCGTCGCCACCCTCTGGGCCTTCAGCGGCGTCGTCAGTTCCCTGCAAAGCAGCCTGTATTCTCCGGCAGCCCCCACGCGGGATGCGCTGGCGCAATACTACGGCGCGGGCATACCGGAAAAAATCCGCAACTGGCAACCCGAAGCGGGCGAACTGGCAAAGGTTCCCGCCGCCGCCGACATCGTTCAATTGGCATGGCGTCGCCTGGGGGATGACAGCGTACTGCTGGCGCACAAAGCCAATGGCGAGCGCATCGCCCTCGACGCGGGTGATTTTTCGGAAACCAAACTGACCGCCGCCGTCTGGCGTCTGGCGGGCGTTGACGCAGGCACGGAAACAGAAGTGAGCCGCATCACGGAATATGACCATTATTTCTACCTTCGCCACCGTCGCAGCGCCTACGACCGCCCCCTGCCCGCCCTGCTCTACAAGCTGAACGACAACGCCGCCACGCACGTCTATCTCGACCCGCAAGACGGGCGCGTACTGCTGCGAAATGACGCCGGACGCCGCCAATATCGCTGGCTGTTTTCCGCGCTGCACCACTGGGATCTGCCCGGTCTCTACCGCCGTCCCGTCTGGGATGTCTGGATGCTGATCTGGATCGCCTTCGGTCTGACGCTGGGCACAAGTTCCGTCGTACTGGGCGTCAAACGCCTGAAGGTGACGTTCATCCGCTGGGACAGGGCGAAGGAAAACAGAAAGTCGAAAGGCGCGCCGGAGAAAGAAATCGAAACCGCGCCCGCGCTGACGCTCCAGACCAACGCAGAGGGTTAAGCAAATTTCGGCAATATAAAAAAGGCGGAATGAGATGCTTCATTCCGCCTTTTTTATGAATGAAGCGTTATCCACCGCATGGCATTTGTGCACGAATATCGGTCAAAGCTGTGCTGGCTGCTGCTCGTAGTGGTAATTCCGATTCGCATTAGAAGCGATACTTTGTCGACTTCGCCTCGCCGTGCAAGAGCACTGTCTTCGGATTGGAAAGGACTGGGATTGCATCATGGTGACGGCAAAAGCTGTGGCAAAAACATCAGACTGGCACGAAGGCGACGCGCCCCGCCTGTTCCACCCGCATGAGCGGATGTCCGTAGAGTCGGGAGAGGCGTTCCGGCGTCAATAGGGGATCGACCGCGCCGATTTCGGTTTCACCGTCGCCGTACATGAGCAGCGCCTGTGTACCGTAACGCCACGCCAAACCCGGCTCGTGCAGGACGGCGGCGAATGCCGCGCCCTCTGTGACGCGCCTGCGGAGAATTTCCAGCGCGGCGATCTGGTGATTCAAATCCAGATGGGTCAGCGGTTCGTCCAGCAGCATGAGCGGCGTCGCCTGCGTCAGCAGACTGGCAATCGCCAGCCGTTGCCGTTCGCCGCCGGAAAGGGTTTGCACGTCCCGCGTCTCAAACTCCTGCAAGCCGACTTCCGCCAACGCCGATTGCGCCAGGCGGGTATCGGCTTCGCCTTCCCACTGCCAACGCCCCAAATGCGGATGCCGCCCGGCGAGCGCGGCTTCCAGCACGGTCGCGGCAAACGGGTCGCCGCGCTGCTGCCCCAACCAGCTTCGCCGCCGCGCCGCAGTGCGGGCGTCCTGTTCGGCGTAAGCCTGCCCGGAGAGCAGGACACGCCCCTTGTACGGCGCGCGCAGTCCCGCCAACGTCGCCAGCAGCGTGGATTTGCCCGCGCCGTTCTTCCCCAGAATCATGAGCGCGTCGCCCGAAGCAATGTGCAGGTTCAGGTCGCGGCAGACCAGGTGCGTGCCAATCCGCACTTCCAGCCCTTCGACCTGCAACAGCGGCACGGCGCTCATTGCGCCCTGCCCTTGCCGCGCGAGAGCAGAAACAGGAACATCGGTACGCCCAACAACGCCGTCAATACGCCAACCGGCAACTGTTCCGGCGCAATCAGGGTCCGCGCCAGCGTGTCGGCAGCCATCAACAGCGTACCGCCCAAGAGCGTGGCGGCGGGCAGGAGGATGCGCTGGTCGTTGCCGATGGCAAGCCTTGTCAGATGCGGCACGACCAGACCGATAAAGCCAATCGCCCCCGCGCTGGTCACGGCGGCGGCGGTCGCCAATGCCGCGAGAAAATAAACGAGCCTGCGCAAAAATTTCACATTCACGCCCAAAGTCTGCGCGCTCTCCGCGCCGCGCCCCAACAGATTGAGTTCGCGGGTAAAAGGGAGCGCCAGCAACAGCGCCACGCCCAAAAAAATCAGCGGCGGCCAGGGCGACAGCGTTTGCGCGAGGTCGCCCATCAGCCAGAACAACATGCCGCGCAAACGGGCTTCCGGCGCGATGGCGAGCATCAATGTCACCACCGCCCCGCAACCGGCAGCGACCATAACGCCGGTCAACAACAATCGGGTTTGTGTCCAGATCCCGTCGCCGTGCGCCAGACCGAACACCAGCAACAAGGCGGCAAGCGCGCCGCCGAAGGCGAACACATCCAGCAGAAGCCCGCCCAGACCCAACAAAATGGACGCCAGCGCGCCGATGCTGGCGCCGCCGGAAACACCGAGAATATACGGATCCGCCAGCGGATTTCGCAGCAAGGACTGCATCAACGTGCCCGCAAAGGCGAGCAGCGCACCGCAGGCAAATCCGGCAAGGGCGCGCGGCAGACGCAACGCCAGCACCACTTCCGCCGCCAGCGTAGGCTGCCCTTGCAGAATTTCCAGCCATTCCGCTGGCGTAATGGCGACAGAACCCGACAGCAGGGCAAACGCCAGACTGGCGAAGGTCAGAAGCAGCAGGATGGCAAGGGCGATGAAGGTACGACGGGGCATTGGTGTTTTTAAGAAATCCAAGGCTGGAGCATCAAAATTTCAGGTAAGCCAGCATCGCTGTCGCAGGAAACGCACTCCCTCCGTCGGTAACAAAGCCACCGCCTCGGGGAGAGAGGCTTTGGGTAGGACGGGATCTACGATGCCGCCCACCTGGGAGCGCCGGCGTCCTCGCCAGCGGGGTTAGCGCTGCATGGGAAATCTTAAAACCGCCGGCGGGGACGCCAGCGCTTCCAGCAACGGCGAACTTGGCAGATTCAAAATCTCACCCCGAAACAACTTGTACAGCTTTGTCAGCGACTTGGGGTGGCATCTTCGATACCGCCCTACCAAATCGGAAAAGGGCGGTATGGTAACATCCGCCGACCTCGCTCATATATATCCGTCGTCATGGCACCCCTACCCCCCTCCCCGCGCATCCTCGTACTCGGCATCGGCAATCTGCTTTGGGCAGACGAAGGTTTTGGCGTGCGCGCGGTCGAACGGTTCAATCAGGACTGGCGTTTTCCCGCGCAAGTGCGCCTGATGGATGGCGGCACACAGGGGCTTTACCTCTTACCCTACGTGCAGGAAGCCGACGCGCTCCTGGTGTTCGACGCCGTGGATTACGGCGACGCGCCCGGCGCCCTGCGCGAAGTGACTGGCGACAAGGTGCCGCGTTTCATGGGCGCGAAAAAAATGAGCCTGCACCAGACCGGCTTTCAGGAAGTTCTCGCCGCCGCCGCCCTGACCGGACGCCTGCCGCAAGAACTGGTCTTGATTGGCGTACAACCGGAACAACTGGAAGATTTCGGCGGCAGTCTCTCGCCCAGCGTCCACGCCCGACTGCCCGCCGCCTTGGATATTGCCCGCAAGTGGCTGGAACGCTGGGGCGCAGCGGCAATCAGACGCGACGATAACGCACCGGAACCTCTGGCGGATACAGCCCTGTCGCTTGCCGCCTACGAAGCCGGACGCCCCGACGCCATGAGCGCGTGGCGCGAAGGCGACGCCCGCTTTTTGAATCTGCGACCACAAAACGCCGGAGCGATTTAGAAATGTGCGTCGGCATCCCCATGCAAGTCATCGAAACCACCCATGCCTTCGCCCGCTGCCAGGGCAGAAACGGCGAAGCCAGAATCGACATGCGCCTGATCGGTGAGCAGCCAGCGGGCACATGGATACTCACCTTCACCGACACCGCCCGCGAAGTGTTGGAACCCGACCGCGCCGCCGCCATCAACAAGGCGCTGGACGCGCTGGAATCGCTCCTCTCCGGTCAAACGCCCCACCCCGCCGACCTCGACGCCTTCTTCCCCGATCTCGCCGGACGCGAACCACAGTTGCCGGAATTTTTGCGGACGGAAAAAGCAACATGAGCGCATGAAAACATGCCTTGATTGACGTGAGGCAGGTGGGCGACATCTCCGATGCCGTCGCAGTTCAACCAACGGCGCGTTCTTCGATCCCGCCCTGCCAAAATCCATCGCGCGGGACGAGGGTGGGGCGCCCATGCGCCAGACGGTATATTCGATTATTGCCGGATCAATATCGACGTCATCCTCATTGTTCTGACCATCAATTTTTAGAACGCTTTTAATATAATTTCAGGGAATCCCATTATTCAAGACAAACAAGCCGACAATGCTCCAAATGGGATATGGCAAATGTATTAACCCTCCCCAGAAAAATAACAACATGCTATGAAAACCAAATACTTTCCGCAAAGCCGGGAGCTTATTTTCATGTACTAGATACCTTGCATATCCGCTTATATGCCAGAAATAAAAACAGCCGTCATGGGCGGATATTCTGATTACATCAATACAGGCATTATTCACTATATTTAATGCAATTATCATTGTTTGACAATACATTATTTTGATAGTAAATTCATGCAACAATTTCGATATGATTCAAATCAATCCTGTTATTCAGAATAAACAAGACGACAGCTTTCACAATAAAATATGACAATAAAATACCCCCCCCCCCCCCCCCCCCCCCCCCCCCCCCCCCCCCCCCCCCCCCCCACCCCCCCCCCCCCCCCCCCCCCCCCACCCCCCCCCCCCCCCACCCCCCCCCCCCCCCCCCCCACATCACATCACTCCTCTACAACAATATCTCCCTCTCTCATCTTCCTCCTCTCATTTCTACCCCCTTCTCCCTC
>BNUD01000104.1 GCA_025997095.1 Betaproteobacteria bacterium
GCACGGACTTGATGGCGCGATGCACGAGCAAATCGGGATAACGGCGAATGGGCGAGGTAAAGTGTGTGTAATGCTCGTAGGCAAGCCCGAAATGCCCCAGATTGTCGGGGCTGTAACGCGCCTGTTTCAGCGAGCGCAGCATGATGGTTTGCAGGAGTTGCACGTCGGGACGCGCCTTGGCTTTTTCCAGCAGTTGCGCGTAATCACCCGCCTTGGGCGCGTCGCCACCTGCCAGGGTCAGACCGAATTCGGAAATGAAGCTGCGCAGGTTTTTCAGCTTTTCTTCGTTGGGACCTTCGTGAATGCGGTACAGACATTCCTGCTTGTGCGCCGCGAGAAAATCCGAGGCGCAGACATTGGCGGCGAGCATACATTCTTCGATGACGCGGTGAGCGTCGTTGCGCGTGACCGGCACAATGGCCTCGATTTTGCCATCATCATTAAAACGCATTTCGGTTTCGACGGTTTCAAAGTCGATTGCCCCGCGCTTGACCCGCGCTCCGGCGAGCGCCTGAAAGAGTTTGTAGAGATTTTGCAGATGCGGCTGGATGGCCTTGTGCGCGTCGGTTTCCGCGACCGTTGCGCCGGAGAGCCAGTCCCAGACCTGATTGTAGGTGAGGCGGGCGTGCGAGCGAAAGACAGCGGGATAAAAATGGTAATCCTTGATGCCCCCTGCGGGGGAGACATTCATGTCGCAAACCATCGCCAGACGCTCCACCTCCGGGTTCAGAGAGCAAATGCCGTTGGAAAGTTTTTCCGGCAACATGGGAATCACCCGACGCGGAAAATAAACCGAATTGCCCCGGTCAAAGGCTTCCTTGTCCAGCGCCATGCCGGGTTTAACGTAGTGCGAAACGTCCGCGATGGCAACCATCAGTCGCCAGCCACGCCCCTGTTTTTCACAATACACCGCATCGTCGAAGTCGCGCGCGGTTTCGCCGTCAATTGTGACGAGCGGCAATTCGCGCAGGTCTTTGCGACCTTTCAGATCGGTCTTTTTCACTTTCTCCGGCACTTTCGCGTTCTCTGCGAGGCAATCCCTGGCAAACTCAAAAGGCAGGTCGTGCTTACGCAGCGCAATTTCGATTTCCATGCCGGGATCGGCGTAATTGCCCAACACCTCGCTGATGCGCCCCACGGGTTGCGCGTACCGGGAAGGCTGTTCGATGATGTCCACCATCACAATCTGACCGGCAGTGGCTTTGACTTTCGCTTTCTTCTCCGGCGCAATCAGAATGTCCTGCGTGATGCGGCGGTTTTCCGGCACGACGAAGGTCACGCCATGCTCCACGAATACCCGTCCGACCACGCGGCTGTTGGCGCGGTCAGTGACTTCGACAATGCTGCCTTCCGGTCGCCCCTTTTTGTCCGTGCCCGTGATACGCGCCAACACGCGGTCGCCGTGCAGCGTCTTGTTCATCTGGCGCTGTTCCAGAAAAATATCCGGGCTGCCATCATCGGGAATCAAAAAGCCGAAGCCGTCCGGGTGTCCCTGCACCTTGCCCGCGATGAGGCTGGCGCGCTCCGGCAGGAGATAGTCGTTCTTGCGATTCATGAGCAACTGCCCCTCGCGCGCCATCGCGCCCAGCCGCCGCTGAAAGGTTTCCCGCTCCGCCGCGCTGATGTCCAGCAACTCGGCAAGCAGGGCAAAACTGACCGGTTGCCCCTGTTCTTTCAGGATGTGCGCGATGTACTCACGCGAAGGCAACGGAAAATCGTAGCGTTTACATTCGCGCTCGAAAAAAGGATCAGCGCGACGAATTTTTGAAACTTGTGGTTTATCTGTTTTTTTTGTTGACATCGAATGTTCTTTCTTTAAAATGCGTGGCTCTTCGCACCTGTGCCCAGGTGGCGGAATTGGTAGACGCACTAGTTTCAGGTACTAGCGCTGCAAGGCGTGGAGGTTCGAGTCCTCTCCTGGGCACCACATACCTTTCCAAAGGATTCTAAAACAAGCCAGAAACTCCAATAAATACGGGGGTTCTGGCTTTTTTTCTGTCCTACTCATTCCAAAACGTTCTACTCGAATCTACGGTATTTTTGCGGTACACTTTACGGTATCGGAAAAAACGTTGAGAAGGTATACCGTAATGACACTCTCTGACGCTCAAATACGTAAAGCCAAGACCCCTGCAAAGCCCGTCAAGCTGAATGATGGCGGCGGGCTGTACTTGCTGCTGAAACCTACAGGGGGGAAGCTATGGCGAATGGACTACGCATTCTATGGGAAGCGTAAAACATTGTCCATCGGCTCTTATCCTGATATTGGGCTGGCAGAAGCGCGTGAGTTTCGGGGCGAAGCCCGCAAACTGCTGGCGCAAGACATAGACCCATGCACGGAACGGAAAGAGCAGAAGGCGGCGAGGCTTGCCCGATCCGCCCATACATTCGAGGCGTTGGCGGCGGCATGGTTTGAATGGTGGAAGCAGTGCGGGGGCAAGCGTCAAACGCCGATTGCTGACCCTGACAAGGCATGGGCACGGCTGGAAAGCTATGTTTTCCCGTGGTTGAGCGGGGTGCCAGTTGCGGACATTACGCCGCATATGGTGTTGGTCGGGTTGCGTGAGCATGTCGAGGCGGTCGGCAAACTGGATACGCTGCGGAAAGTCAAAAGCTACATTTCCATGATTGTGCGTTACGCCATTCGTGAGAAAAAAATTGATGCCCGTGACCCGTGCCCAAGTTTACGGGGCGCGTTCAAGACAGGGGCGGACGTGATACCCCTGCGAGGGAATGCCGCTTGATGAACAAGTTTTGCCGCGCCTGGTTCGACGGAACGAAAACAGGATAATCTTTATAGTAAATTAACTTAACATAGCGCATATCCATCATGTTTGAACCAGGCGGAGATGTCGGATAGGGAGATGTTGTTAAAGGCACAGGCAATAGCGTCATCGAGAAGCGCTTTGGCACGTACTTTGAGTTTGCGCAGGATCGCCTTGATTTTTGACCACATCAGTTCGATGGGATTGAGATCGGGACTGTAGGGCGGCAAGAACATGACGGAGGCTCCAGCCGCTTCGATGGCTTCGATCACACCGCTCACCTTGTGGCTTGACAGGTTGTCCATGACCACAATATCGCCGGGCTTGAGCGAGGGTGCCAACCATTGGCTGACATGAGCTTGGAAGAGATCGCCATTCTTCGCGCCTTCGAAGACAAACGGAACCATTGTCCCGTCCATCCGGATCGAAGACAGGATCATCGTCCGATGGAACCGCGCATCCGGTACGGCTTCAATCACGCGCTTATGCTTGACGGCTCGGCCATAGAGACGGGTCATGCCGGTATTCACGCCACTTTCGTCCAGAAAAACCAGGCGGGTTGCCTCAAAGTGCTTCTGTTTCATCTTCCATTCGCTTCGCCGTTGCACCACGTCTGGACGGTGCTGTTCCGCGGCGTGCACCAGTTCGCTGATCCGGCTTGGTGTCACGTCAATATCCGCCGCAAGCTGGCGCGCCGTGACCTGCAATGCTCCTGCCAGCCAAGCCGGGACAAGGAAGAGCGCGCACTATCTTGTCGAAAGAACCGCGCACCACTGTGCAAAATCCAAGTAAATCAATGATACATTGAGAATCGCGCAAAAAACATGAATTATCTTGAATTTTCTGCTTGCATTACCTCATGTGTTCGTTTATGATGAACGTCAGCTACAAGGAGAAATGTACATGAAATATGAAAAAGTCATTTTGGATCTGCTCGAAAGAGTGACGAAGCTGGAGGATGAGGTTGCCACTTTGAGCAAAAAGCTGCTTGATGGGAAAGATTTGCCTGACGCAGGCTGAAGTTGAAACTACAGCGGACATCGTCCAGAGGAGCAATCAGATGAACACATTCACAAAAAGAGGTGCGAACCTCAGAATCGAAGCAAAGAAAATCGTTTTTGAGTTCATGCGAATATCTTATCTTTGCCAGCCAAATCGTGAGGGCATGCGGCTTTCAGAAATTTTTAGGGTGTGTGGGTTCAATTGGGGCGAGTACGAAAATGCTACTTCTTCGAATCAACAATACTGGCTCGTAGCGCGCATGCGTGAACTTAAAGAAGAAGGTAGGGTTGTACGCCTTCCTTCGAAGAAATGGCGATTTTGTTGAGTGTCTGGGGAAGTCTGGCTCAATGTGTGTTCTTGTTTTTTTATGTGGCGAGCGTGGCTTGCCGAGAAAGGAGTAACAAATGCTAGGTGCCATCATCGGCGACATTGTTGGATCGGTCTATGAGTTCAACAACTACCGCGCCAAAGATTTTCAGCCCTTCTTTCACCCGAAGGCTTTTTTTACTGACGACACGGTTTGCACGATTGCCGTTGCGGATGCGCTTTTGCGCAAAGAAAACCCCGCAATTTCTTTGCGGGAGTGGGGGCGTCGATATTTTGCTAACGGCGGTTGGGGAGGGCATTTCAGGCAATGGATTGTCAGCGATGACATGGGGGCATACGGCAGTTATGGGAATGGTGCCGCGATGCGGGTATCTGCCGCCGGACTTCTGGCGAAAAATGTCGACGATGCAATCGCGCGCTCCAATCGCGTAACCGAGGTAACACACAATCACCCTGAAGGAATGCGCGGCGCGGCAGCAACGGCTGTTGCCATCCATCTGGCGCTGACTAAATTATCTGCTGCTGATATTCGGCAGAAAATCAGTCAGCAATTTGGCTACGACCTCTCTTTAACCGTGGATGAAATCCGCCCTGATTACCGCTTCTACGTAAGTTGTCAAGGTACGGTTCCGCAAGCATTGACTTGTGCATTCGAGGCAACGAGTTATGAAGATGCCATTCGCAATGCTATATCCATTGGCGGCGACAGTGACACCATCGCCGCCATTGCTGGCGCTGTCGCGGAGGCGCTATTTGGCATCAGTGATGAGATTGCAACGCGAGCGTGGGTATATCTGCCACCGGAAATGCGCGCCGTGCTCCTTGCCTTGTATGAAACAGCGGAAAATACGCTTCCCGCTGCGGGAAAGCAAGCGGATATAAAATATGTGGCGAGAAATAGGTCGTTCAGAGCAGATTAACAAATTGATACGCAAATCAAGCTTGGCGCGCTTTCGGTTTTTACGTAGGGGCGCGCCGCGCAATGCGCGCCCCTACACGATGGCAATGGATGTGTAGCCAGGTTAAGTTAATCTGCTCTAACAGGTTGTTGAAAAACTCTAAAAATGCTTCCAAAACCCCTGATTTTTCGTCATTTGAGAACGAAAAATGACGGTTTTTTGGAGAAAATCAACAACCTGCTAAGGCTGAGACTTCTGCTCTTTTTGCGACTGTTATGAGGGGGAAATAGCAAATGCTGATTTGCCCAGGAAAAACAGGTTGCCGCAAGATAGGCGCAGTGAAGCTCGTCCGGACAAATCGTAATTCACAAGTTCGTTCATGATGAACGTCAGTTACAAGGAAAAACGTACATGCAATATGAGAGAGTCATTCTGGAACTGCTCGAAAGAGTGGCGAAGCTGGAGAATGAGGTTGCCACATTCAAAGAGGGGGGAGCCTTGGTCAGCAAGCCGCTTGACGGAGATGGCTTCTCTCCAAGAATCCGTTTCTGCAAAGCCTATGCCGAAGAGCCAGGGATGGTAACGAACAGCAGGGACGCTACAAAGTACATGCTGGACGGTATTCATTACGGTAAGGGCAAACTTGTTCTTGCCGTGGTTCAGAAGTATGTAAAAGAGCATCCCGACATCACGGCTGAAAAACTCATGGCGACGTTCGACAAAAGTCTCCAAGGTTCACTAGGTGTCGTCAGAACACTAGATGATGCGAAACGGTCATATGCGGAGTACGAGCGACGTTTTTTCGCAGCTGACGGGAACCTCATTCGTACCGCTACAGATGTATGTGTAGTGTGTTCACAGTGGGGTATCTTCAATATCAATCGCCTTGTCACGAGAGCAAAGCAGCTTGGTATTGATGTCACAGTTATGCAATAGGAGACTTAAAAATGGGAATCGAAGCATTACGCCAATGGTTTGCATCCTTTTCCACAAGGAGAACACATGTAACATGATAGAGTTATTCTTGAACTGCTCGAAAGAGCGAGTAGCCCGGATACGTAGATACTGTGATCCGTGTCAAGCATTCGGGCACGGCACGCCGTGCCCCTACGAGGAACGGTCGGCAATGTCGGGGAATGGACGGATCACTGTAGGGCACCTCGAATAACCCCTCCTCTGAAAATTCTGTGCCATAAGATTCAATCACTTATGTTCGGAAAAATCTAGAAATTGGTAGTTTTTCGAGGTGCCCTGTAGGGGCACGGCGTGCCGTGCCCTATGGCGGCAAGATGTTTGCGTAGCAAACGTAGCACGGACATTCTGTAGGGTGGCAGCAGGTTTCGACGAAGCGAAGCGACGGCAAAAGCGCAGCGCCTTCCACTATCCTGTCTATGTTCACGCACAATCCCCATCCACTTATTTCCTGCCGAACGGAACCCCCTGATGTGCGCCTCGACCGTCCGTATCAAATCATCAGGAACCCCCACCGCAACAAAATCTGATTTCCAACCCCCTCAGCCCGCTGAATCGTGGCGCGAACCACTTTCATCATGTCTTCCTGATTCCGCTCATGCCGTCCTGTCCGTGCGAACAGGACGGCGAAGGTGTCCGGCGTCATCGCATCGAAGCGTTTGACGCCCGCCATGTCAAGGATAATCCAGGTGTCATTTCGCTTCTATCTGCGCTGATTTGCCCTCTATCTTGCGTTCATTGCCGTGGACAAAGTATTATCCAAAGTTTCCTTGCTCACCCACAAATGGTTGGTTTTCGGGATTTATCCCAACGGAATCTGACCGTTTATTCATCCAAACTAGAGAATGCAAATGTCCGAATCCTTCAAGAATTCCAATCAAATCGCCGATTGGGAAGCCGTCGCCCTGAAACAATCCCGGCGCGACAGTCTGGAAAGCCTGAACTGGAATACGCCGGAAGGTTTGGCGGTCAAGCCGCTGTACACGAAAAAAGACGTGGAAAACCTGCCCCATGTCGATACCCTGCCGGGGTTCGCGCCTTTTTTGCGCGGGCCGCAGCCGACCATGTATGCGGTCAAGCCGTGGACGATTCGTCAGTACGCCGGTTTCTCCACTGCCGAGGCTTCCAACGCGTTTTATCGCAAGGCGCTGGCGGCGGGGGGGCAGGGCGTTTCCGTGGCGTTCGACCTGGCGACGCACCGGGGTTACGACTCCGATAACGCGCGCGTGACGGGCGACGTGGGCAAGGCGGGTGTGGCGATTGATTCCGTCGAGGACATGAAAATTCTGTTTGACGGCATTCCGCTCGACAAAATTTCTGTTTCCATGACCATGAACGGCGCGGTGCTGCCGATTCTGGCGGGCTACATCGTTGCGGCAGAGGAGCAGGGCGTATCGCAAGCGCAGCTCTCCGGCACCATCCAGAATGACATCCTCAAGGAATTCATGGTGCGGAACACCTATATCTATCCGCCCAAACCCTCGATGAAAATCATCGCCTCGATTTCCTGAATGATGCCCCAGGCTTTGTCCGCCATGTCCTGCGTCAGCTTTTCCATCATGTAGGAACCCGCCCAGGGGTCGACCACATTGGTGATGTGCGTTTCTTCCTGAATGATGAGCTGCGTGTTGCGGGCGATGCGCGCGGAAAACTCCGTCGGCAGGGCAATGGCTTCGTCCAGCGCGTTGGTGTGCAGGGATTGTGTGCCGCCGAACACCGCCGCCATCGCCTCGATGGTGGTGCGCACCACGTTGTTGTACGGGTCTTGCTCGGTCAGCGACCAGCCGGAAGTTTGCGAGTGGGTACGCAGCATCAGGGATTTGGGATTTTGGGCGTTAAAGCCGCTCATGATCCGGTGCCAGAGCAGACGCGCCGCCCGCATCTTGGCGATTTCGAGATAAAAATTCATCCCCACGCCCCAGAAGAACGACAGCCGTCCGGCGAAGGTATCCACATCCATGCCGGAGGCAACACCGGTACGCACGTATTCCATGCCGTCGGCGAGGGTGAAGGCGAGTTCAATCGCCTGATTCGCGCCCGCTTCCTGAATGTGATAGCCGGAAATGGAGATGGAATTAAACTTCGGCATGTTCGCCGCCGTGTAGGCGAAAATGTCGGCGATGATTTTCATCGAGGGTTTGGGCGGATAGATATAGGTGTTCCGCACCATGAATTCCTTGAGGATGTCATTCTGGATGGTGCCGGAGAGCTGCGCTTGCGATACGCCCTGCTCCTCTGC
>BNUD01000105.1 GCA_025997095.1 Betaproteobacteria bacterium
TTTGCGCGTCCCCCGCGCTGCTGGAGACGGTATTGATGGAAACCGTCATCTCTTCGACAGACGCCGCCATCGCGGACGTGGAACTGCTCTGGCTCGACGAACTGGCGGCCACCTGCTGCGCGGCGGTGGAGAGCGATTCCGTCGCGTTGGACACTTCGCCGACGTTCGTCTGAATGCTCTGCAAGGAAGATTGCAGCTTGTTCATCATGGCGTTGAAGGCAATCACCATCTCGCCCACTTCGTCCGCAGCCTGATAATCCACGCGCAGTTGAAGATTGTTTTCGTGCTCGACCCGCTTCACCATGTCGCGCACTGTTTCAACGGGCTTGACGACCGCCTTCAAGGTGGAGATGCCAAGGTAGATGGCAGAGAGCACCAGGGCGATGGAGAGGGTAATCTGAATCGTGAGCGCGTTCTTTGTAGTACGCTCAGCCTCGACAACCGTTTCTGCAGTGACTTTGCCATTAAAGTCCACCAGTTCATCAATCAATTGGGTGATCTGGTCCGTGTGCTCCCGAACGCGCGAAGAACTCTCCAGAATTCGTTTATCCATTTCATCCAGATTTTCCGCTGTCGGGTTGCGTAAACCCTCTGTCAATTCGCGCGTCACTTCGACGACGATGACCGGTTTCCATTCCGCATAGAGGTTCTTGATCTTTTGGAAAATCGCATCCGCTTCCGGGCGACGCGGCAGCTTTTCGTATTGATCGAGAGATTCCTGGATACTCCGGTCGGCAATCTGTTTCTTTTCCAGCGCCTGTTGCACACGCTGGATTCGCTCCGCCAGAGGGAGACCGATGACCGCGAGCGGTTCATAGGCGCGCCTGATCTCGTTATTGGTCTGCGCCCGGACATTCAACAGCGCTTCCGCCTTGGGAAGGTCGACCCCGCTGATGTGTTTGAGGGTGTCGGCATCGCCCAGGGAGTTCTCGATGCCAACGCCCACGACAATAACAACACCAACCCACGCCAGCGTCGCCAGCAGGTGTACTCTTAGTTTGATTTTCATTTCAAAACTCCAATCTTAATGATGGTGGAACGGATAAACCCGTCTTTCTGCGTGGACGGATATGAACGACAAAAAACGCAACGTCCCGAAAGGCGCTGCGTTAAGAAAAACGGTGGAAAGAAACACGATAAAAGATACGCGAAACGCGCAAAATGCCAGCGAATTATGATAATGAATAATCTGTTGCCTATATTATATTGGCAAGTATTTGATTTTGCAATAATTTTTCGATTCTCGCATAACAAAATCTCCCCCCTGATTTGGCATATAACAGTTGCATTCTGCGGAGTTGGCGAAAGCATTTTGGGTATTCCAGTCTGCCTGTTTATGATAATAAAAGGCGTCAAGATTTTGTAGATTTTACCCAATCTCCGTTCGCCAAGCAATCACATAAATCTCACAGGGCAATCGCATAAATACCAATAAAATAAGTCGTCACGCTTTTTGTAATACATGGCGCTCGGTCATTTCCCATCATCATGGGCTGAGGATTACCCACAATTGCATATGGATACCCTGTCGGGTTCAGCTACACTTACCCAACCTACGAGAAACTTACGCTTGCCGTCAAAAGCGAGGAGCGTAGCGACGCGGCAATCCAGGGATCAGATGTCAGGTGACAGTAATCAGTCCCGTAGGTTGGGAAAGCCGCGCAGCGGCGCATCCCGACATTGGCGATTCATCGCGCGTAACCTGCCAGATACCGGGCGGATGACCAGATTGACGGATCAGTGTCGGGTTGCGCTACGCTTACCCAACCTACGAGAAACTTACGCTTGCCGTCATTGCGAGGAGCGAAGCGACGCGGCAATCTCTCTGGTCACCAAGATTGCCGCGTCGGCGTCCTCGCTGGCGGGGTTGGTTCCGCACGGGAAATCTTAAAACCGCTGGCGGGACGCCGACGCTCCCGGCAACGGCGCGCTCTTTAGTCCCGCTCTACCAGAATCCAACGTACATCAGGTACTATGCGCCGATGCTATAGGGGGGATGCATGGAAGCGATTGTTGTCGGCATCGGCGTTGTTGCGCTTGCGTGGTTTATTTTGCCCATCGTGGCGCTTGCCCGCCAGAGCGCGTTAAACCAACGCTGCGCCTTTTTGCAAAGGCAGTTGAAAGAGCTGACCGAGCGTTTCGAGTCGGTCTCCAGGCGATTGGAACGGCTGGAGACCGCCAAGGTCGTTGCGCGCCCCGCGTCGGTTGCCACTGCCGCCGCGCGGGTGGACATGGAAACGCCGCCGCCCAAATCGGTGACCCTGACGGTTGAACCGCCGCCGACCGTAACATCGGCTGCGGCGGCGAACGCGCCCGAACCCCAGATCGAACTCGATGACCTCGCCGAAGTGGTCAAGTCGATGTATCGCACGGCGGCGGAAACTTCGACAGCCGCGCCCGTCGAAACGCCGCAGCCCGCGCAAACTTCGCCAACGCAAACGCCAACAACGCCCGCCGCTTCTCCTGCCTCTTCTCCCCTCGACGCGCTGCTCACGCCCGCGTCGCCATCCACACCCCAACGCGCCAAAACCGCCGTTCCGCCCGCCGCTTTGCGTGTTTCTCCCCAAAAACCCGCCGAACCCGCCTTGCTGGAACGCGCCTTCGCGTGGCTTTCCGGCGGCAATGCCGTGTTGCGGATGGGCGTGGTGTTGTTGTTCATCGGGCTGGCGTTTCTGTTGCGCTTCGCTTCCGAACAAATCCACCTGCCCGTGCAGGCGCGCTATATCGGCGTCGCGCTGACGGCGTTGGCGCTCCTGTTTTTGGGCTGGCGTCTGCGTGACAAGCGACCTTCTTATGGGCTGATTTTGCAAGGCACGGGGATTGCCGTGCTGTATCTGACGGTGTTTGCCGCCTATCAACTGCATGGTTTACTGCCCTCGGACGCGGCGCGGGTTTTGCTGGTGCTGGTGACGATTTGCTCGGTCATTCTCGCCGTCAAACAGGATGCCTTGAGTCTGGCGTGCGCGGCGGCGTTGGGCGGGTTTGCCGTGCCGATTCTGATTTCCAGCCATAGCGGCGAGCATGTGAAGCTCTTCAGCTATTTCGCCCTGCTCTCCACCGGCATCGCGTTTGTCGCGTGGTTCAAGGCGTGGCGCGTCCTCAATCTGATCGGTTTTGTCAGCACCTTCGGCATCGGCATTGCCTGGGGATTAAGGGCTTACCGACCGGAATTGTTCGCCAGCACCGAACCCTTCCTGCTGCTCTTTTTCCTGCTCTATGTCGCCATCGGGCTGCTGTTTACACGCCGTCAGTTGCTCTCCGAACAGGATGAGCCGGACGATGACGAACGCCACGCGCTGCTCTCATGGTCGGTCAGGCGCACGGATTATCTCGATGGCAGTCTGGTATTCGGTCCGCCCCTCATCGGTTTCGGGCTGCAATGCGCGGTCATCGGGCATATCGAATTCGGCATGGCGTTTTCCGCTCTGGCGTTGGGGTTGTTCTATTTGTCGCTGGCGTTCATTCTGCGCGGGCGGGAAACCTGGCGGCGGCTGACGCTGTTGCGCGAAAGTTGTCTGGCGTTGGGTGTGGTGTTTGGCACGCTGGCGATTCCGCTGGCGCTGGATGCCCAATGGACTTCGGCGGCGTGGGCGGTGGAAGGCGCGGGGCTGTACTGGCTGGGGCTGCGTCAATCGCGGCGGTTGGCGCAGGGGTTTTCAGTGTTCCTGATGACGGCAGCGTCGCTGACCTATTTGAATGGCATCGAACGCGGGGTTGTCGGGGGCGACGCGCTGCTGAACGCCGCTCATGCGGGGTCGCTTGGCGCGGCGCTGCTGGGCGCGGCGTTACTGTTCGCGCATCTCGTTTTACGCCATGACCTTCAGCGCAATGAAGCGGCTGCCGGAAGCGTAAAAGCCGCCTTGCTGCCGACTTTTGCCTTCTCCGGTCTGGCGTTCCTTTACCTGCTGCCGCCTCTATCTCTCGGCGCTTCCATGACGGTCATCTGTTGGGCGTTAATGGGGCTGGCGACCTTGTTTGCGGGGCTGCTTCTGAAATCGCGTTCCTTCCTCATCAGCGGCTTTGCCGTGCAGCTTTTGGGCGGCGTGCTTTTTTTGCTCGACCTCGAAATGGGCACAGGCGGCAGTGTGCTGGCGTCCGGCTGGCAAGGGCTGTTGATTGCCTTTCAGGTTGGCGTGGCGTTGATTGTCAGCACCCTTTTCGTGCGACAGGAAACCCGCCCGCGCGACCATCCGCTGTTGGCGAGCGGCACGAGCGTGGTGACGCTCACGGGGCTGATCTTTCTCAATTTGACGGTGTTGTTCAAGTTGAACTGGGTAGAAGCCAGTGCGGTTTGGGCGGTGAGCGGGCTGCTGATTCTCTGGATCGGCTTGCTGCTGCAACGGCGTCCGGTCTTCTACTTCGGCGTATTGCTGGAAGCCGTCGGCGGCATGGCGTTCCTGATGAATTCGGCAGCCTGGAGCGCCTATCCGCTTGAAACCGGGCTGACGCCGTTGATGCATTTTGATTTCTGGACCCCGGCGGCGTTGACGCTCGCGGCGTTGGCAGGCGCATGGCGCGTCAGAAGCATTGCCGCGCGCGTTCCCGAAAAGAGCCGCTTGCGCGCCAAAGATGATCCCATTGATACCGGACAACTCGGTCTGCTCTCCGCCTTGCTCCTGCTTTGGGGCATCGGCTGGTGGATGTGGACGGGCTTTAGCGAACTCGCCCGTTTCATCTTTCCGCCGGATTTGGCGTATGCCGCGCTCCTGGCGCTCAGCGTTTCCGCGCTGGTGTGGCTGTGGCTCGCCCGCCGCGTGGCGTGGCGCGCTCTGGCGTTGCTGACCACCCTGTTGCCGCCTGTCGCGGCGGTGATGGTGTTGGTGTATTACTGCCGCCTGCCCTACGGCGTGGGGGCGTACATGCTGAATATGCTCTATGAGTTCTACGCCGAGGTTCTGTTCACGCCCTTCGGTATCTTGACCTGGCTCGTCTTCTTCGCCATACATTTCTTCGCCCTCAAACGCCTCGCCGATTTGCTGTTTGAACCCGTCGCGCACAATCTGCACATCATGGGCTGCTGGCTGCTGCTCGCCGTGCTGATGCTGGCGGCGCACGACGGCATGTTGCTGCTCTCCGTTGAAGTGAATGCCTGGCGTTGGCTGGGTTGGGCCGTGGCGCCCAGCCTCTACCTGTTCTGGATGAGCCGCGCGCGTCCGAACATCTACCCGCTGACCGATTTTCCACGCGCTTACCGCACTCACGCCGCCTTGCCGGTGGCGTTGGGGCTGCTGGCGTGGGCGTTTTTCGCCAATCTGCGCTCCGACGGCGATGCCTACCCGCTGCCCTACCTGCCCCTCGTCAATCCGCTGGAAATCGGCTTGCTGCTCACGCTGTTGACCGTCTACCGCTGGAGTCAGGGGGCATTTGCGCGCTACGCCAGCACGGAGTCGCCCTTCTGCCCCGCGCCCGTGGCGCAGGGTTTGTTTGGCATTTCCCTGCTTGCCGTGCTGACCTTAACCGTCTGCCGCAGCGCGCATCATTGGGCGGGCATCCCCTTTGACGCCGCGCATCTGCTCGACTCGATGGGCGTGCAAGCGGGCTTGTCGCTGGTGTGGACGCTCTACGCGCTGATTCTGATGATCGGCGGGCATCGCCGCGCCAATCGCGGCGTCTGGATGGCGGGCGCGGCGTTGGTCGGCGTGGTGGTGGTCAAACTCTTTTTCGTCGAACTGGGCGAAAGCGGCAGTCTGGCGCGCATCGTGTCGTTCATCGGCGTCGGCGTGCTGCTCTTGATTGTCGGCTATTTCTCGCCGCTGCCGCCCCGCCGCGAGCATCAGGAGTGAATCGCATGAACTGGAAAACCCTGCTCTGCGCCGCGCTGTTTGCGTCCACTGCCGCGCAAGCCGACGCGCCCTCTGATTACCGCAGCGGGGCCTTGCTGCGAACCGAAGGCGAAGCGACCTGGTATCGCCTCAATGTGCCGATGTCCGTGTACTGGGCGGCGGCGCACGCCGACTTGCGCGACCTGCGCGTTTTCAACGCGGCGGGCGAGGCGCTGCCCTACGCGCTGACCTCGACCGAAGAGCGCCGCACCGCCACCTACCGCGAAGCCAGTGCGCGCTTCTTTCCGCTGTATGGCAGCAACAGCGATACGGCGGCTCAAGAAGGCTTGTCGGTTCGCATCCGCCGTGATGCCAACGGCGTACTGGTCGAAGTGCGCTCCGATGATGGCACGCCAGCGGCAGAATCCGATGCGCCCTTGCGCGGCTGGTTGCTGGATGTCAGCGCGCTGGATTTTCCTTTGGAACGCCTGCGTCTGGATTGGAAAAACGGCGCGGAAGGTTTTCAGCGTTTTCGCATTGAAGCCAGCGATGATCTGGAACATTGGCAACATTGGGGCGAAGGACAAATCGCCCGACTGAATTTCGACGGCGAGCGCATCGAACGCAACGAAATCCGTTTGCCAAAGAGCAAGACACGCTATCTGCGCCTGACCTGGCTAACCCCGGAAGTCGCCGCCACCTTGAACGCGGCAACCCTGTTCGGCGTGCAATCCGGCTACCAACCCGCGCCCCTGCTCTGGTCGGAGCCGATAGAAGGCAGCAAAGGCAACAACGCGGGCGAATTCATCTGGAAACTGCCATTGACCCTGCCGCTGGAACGTCTGCATGTCGCCGTCAGCGAACCCAACACCCTGGCGCCCGTCATCGTTTCCGGCGCGTGGCGAACGGCGAAACCCGAAGCTGAAGCGCACCTCGGCATCAAAAAACGTCCACGCCCAGCACAAGACATCTGGCAAACGCTGGCGCGTGGGCTGCTCTACCGTCTGCCCGTACAAGGCGGCGAAGACGTGCAGGAAGAAATCGACCTCTCCGGCGCCGCCGTCAACCAGTTACGCCTGCAAGTCGATAGTCGTGGCGGCGGTTTATGGCAAAAAGCCGGACAACCGCCACAACTGCGCGTCGCCATCTACGGGCATCAACTCATCTTCCTCGCGCGCGGCGAGCCGCCCTACCGCCTGGCATTCGGTCGCCCCGACGCCCAATCAGCGGCGCTGCCCTTGAATACCCTGGTGCCCGCCTACGACAGCCGCCAGCCGGAAAAAGTGAAATTCGGCAACGCCGATCTGGCGGATGCCACCGCCCCCGTCACGCCTGCCAAAAACGCCCTTGCCACGCCGGAAGAACCCGCACCCCAAGGCAAAGCCTACGCGCTCTGGGCGACGCTGCTGGCAGGTGTTGCCCTGCTTTTAGGCATGGCGGTGAGTTTGCTGCGTGGCGAGAAGAAGGTGGATGCGGGGTAGGGCGCACGAGCGCAGCGTTATCCACCACATGGCGTTTTGCGCGAACATCGGTCAAACGCTGTGGTGGCTGTTGCGCGTACTGGTCAATCCCAAAGGGGGGAAAGCGCTTCGCTTCCCCCCTTTGATGTTCAAGTTACTACACTTACGCTTTCTTTTCCACAGGTTGTTCATGTATCATGCCAAACGAAATTTAGATGCTCTTTTAACTGAGGAGATTGATATGCCGGAACCAACAGCACAAATGGAGACGAAGAAAGTAGATGCAGAAGGAATGCTTACGAATGTGAGGGTAATAAAGAAAAGATATTCTGGGATAGAGCATGGTACGCTTACGCTGGAAGGCATTAATGCTATCGTGATTCATCAAACCGATTCAAGCACTGCAAATTCAACTTTTAGTAGCTACAAAGATAGCCCTAGAGGCATAGGGGCACATTTTCTCATCTCTGAAACGGGGGTTGTTTATCAGACCGCTAGTGTTGAGTTCATTAAATAAGTTTTATATATACGCCTAATGTTTTTTGAAAAGTTACCATGAAAACAAACGATTAGCACATTTATATTAATCAATGTTTATTCATGAACGCCACACTAGTTTGCTTAAAAAGTGCTTTCATGTTGGGGCAATTAAGTCTAAGTGTGTTGAAGTGTATAAGAAAAATTGTAAAGATGAAAATGTTAATAAGCTAGGCTCAATACCATTAAGTTAAGCCCCCTTATATGCCGGATGATACCCTGCAATGCGAACGCCCTTTTTCCTTGGCGCAGTTCGTTCCGGTCGGGTTCGCTCGATGGCGGAAGGCGCTCGCAGACGTTCGATGAGGCGGTGCAGTATCTCACTCAGGTTCAGGTCGAGTAACAGACGGGGCAGGTAATGGCGCA
>BNUD01000106.1 GCA_025997095.1 Betaproteobacteria bacterium
GGTTTGCCTGTGGGCGTGTCGGTATCGCTTGTCGCTGCCGCTTCGGTTTCGGGTTGCTTGCCGATGGCGACATAGCGGATGTCGTCTCCATCGCCAATGCGCAATACATCCCGGAATTCCGGTTGTCTCGATGTTCTGGGGTGAAAGACGGCGGGGCGGATTTCGGGGGCGGGCAGTCTTTCCGTTATCGGCGTTGCGTCAGGGGGAATGGCGCGAATCCATTCAGCTTGCGCGACAAAGGTCGGGTGTGTTGTTTCATTAACCTGTGGTTGAGGTTTGTCAGGATGCGTGGCCGGATTGCCGTCTGCAAGCGGGGTTGTTTGCATGGAGGGCGCAGAAACCGGTGGCAAATAGTCGTCCGGTTGGCTCAGAACCGGTTGGGGTTCGCCATCTTCGTCCACCGTAAGCGGTAGATTGACCGTGGGGGTTGTGGCATCTGGATTGTTGGGGTCTGTTGTGCCGGGAGCGGTTTCACCAGAACCGGATTCTCCCGAACCCGTTTCTCCCGAACCCGTTTCTCCCGAACCCGTTTCTCCTGCACCCGTTCCACCGGAGCCAGTCTCGCCTGAACTGGATTCTCCCGATCCAGTTTCACCTGAACCTGTTTCACCGGAACCGGGTTCTCCCGAACCTGTTTCACCAGTACCCGTTTCACCGGAACCAGCCTCGCCTGAATTGGACTCTCCCGATCCAGTTTCGCCTGAACCCGTTTCTCCCGATCCCATTCCACCCGAACCGGATTCTTCCGTCCCTGTTTTTGTTGGGGTGTCGCCCAAGTGCAGGTTTTGGACGGTGACGTGGCTGTTGCTGGCGGCGGCGCCATATCCAAAACCGATCAGGTCGAAGGCGAGGTTTACGATCGTGCCGGGGTCTATGCCTTGCAGGTCAATGAGGACGGTTTTACTGCCGTCGTCGTTCATGAGGGTGGTGACTTGATTCGCTTTGTATTCGTCGCCGTTGGCTTGCAGGTTCAGAATGGCGTCGTTTTTACTCAAGCCCGTGTTGCCCAAGAGGGATAGCCCGGTGTTGGCGTCAATCAGGGCGACTTCAAAGGCATCATCCGGGGCGTTGTTCACGTCGTCCAGGAAAAGGTCGGTGAGTTTGAAAGAGAGATAGCGGTCGTTTGCGCCGATCATGAAGGCCTGGTTCAGGCGCGTTTGCGCGTTGCCCGTTTCGTTTAAGGTCGCGGCGCTGTTTTTGAAGACGACTTCGCCTGTGGTTGACCAGCCAACGTTGTTGGCAAATTGGGCGTTGGTCAGTTCCGGGTTGGCGCTGGTCGCAAATTGCGTGGCTGCTTCTGCCTTCTTGCGGTTGGCGAGGTAAGCGGCTGTCAGACCGACGGTCATGGAAACAGGTGCGCCGGGCGGGGTGTCGTTCGCCGGGGTATCCGGCGAATACGCCGCCAGAATCGGGGTCGAACCTTGCTCGAAGGCAACACCGTTGTTGAGTTTGTCCAGCAGGGCTGTCCAGGTGTCTACGTCCGGCAGGTGGCGGACGCCGGGTTGCAAAATAGAGGACATCAGGTCGTGGCTGTCGGCGGTGTGCTCAATGCCCAATACATGACCGTATTCGTGGAGAAGCACACTCAATAAATCCATCTTGCCTTCGGCTTCACTCCCCGGCTTGGCCACCCATTCGTTGGGGGCGCTGGTGGGCAACCATTCTTCGTTTTGGTACGGGGTGGCGTCTATGAACCAACCGTAACCTGCGGCGTTGGTGTCGAGAGTGATCTTGTTGCTCGTCGTGCTGCCTAACGCGCTGCCGGAGAGGTCGGCAAAACCCGCCAATGCATCCTTCGCACCGGTCAGCAGGGCGTACAGAGACGTGGAACGGTACCAGGAGTCCGGCGCGTTGTAGTCTTCGAGCGATGGTTGAGAAACTAACCATCTGCTCTTCGGACATAATTTTTTGTACTCAAAATCCTCCAACTGGTCAGTAGCTTCCTCCTGAACAACAACGAAATAAGCTATACGCACGAAAACATTATTATTAAAAACAATTACATCAAAGTGGTCTTTGCCAAGATATCCTTTATTTGGCAAATAACCCAGAGTAATGCCATCATCGCCATCTCCAAGACTTAATTGACCATGCTCAGGTTGCCTAACAATTACGATCTCGCGGAGCGATTCGAGTATCGGAATTTGTTGTGAGTCTTCATTTATATTTGGAAAATAAAACCGTGCGGACTCACCCGGCAAATCCCAATAATAAGTGTCCATGGTTACTGGAGAACATAGACCTATTGTCCGCCCACGATTTGAATTTTGAGTGGATGCGATGAGTACAGCAGGGGTATCCATGTTCGAGTTAACAGGGTAATACATGTCCATGACATCCTCCGAAAAGTCCAATTCTTGAGTAGCCTCTAAGAGTAAATTCTGAAGAACTGTGGGCAGAATTTGTGTTGAATTCAGAATTTTCACCGTTGCAGCTTCAGTCTCTAGTTTTTGTGGTGGATCTATAGGTATAAGAGTAGGAGCACGTAGATCAATGTGGTAATGATGTTCATGATCATTCGAATGATCCACCGTGATACCTAATGCCTTGAGTGCTTCAGTCGAACGCTGCCAGCTATTTTTATCAGGTACATTCTGCAACGCTATGGCTTTATCACCAAAATAAAGGTGTTCTATCAAAGAGGTTGCTTGAGTACCGCCGCCAAACAAAGCGGTACGAATTTTATTCTTCTCAACAACGCCAACGCCATTGGTAATATTAATTTCCTCCCAAGAGCCATTACGATTGGAATTATTACTGTCACTTATAGTCACGTTATAAAGCGAAAGAAAATTAAGAAGAGCATTTTTTTCACCCGGCACAACATGATTACCCGGTTGCTGTGTCGTATTGCTAACATTGCTACCAACTTGATCGACAGCAGAAATTGCATTCGCTACACTCCATTTATCTGACGGATTCCACCCCTGTTTATCTATGGCGATGCCATACGTTGAACTATTGTAGGCATTATTATCATTAACACCAGTGAGGACGTATTGATTTGTAAATCCCCAATCTAATGCCATTCCAATGCTATGCCCTCCTTTGAGATGATTGCCAGGAATTCCGGAACCACCTTGTGGACGTGTTAGTGCATTAATCCGTGCAATCGTATGCAGAGATGTATTCCAATTGGCAACCGATGATTGATTAGGTTGTGATTGTCGAGGATTTGGACTCACCAGTTTTCCTATACGTTCTTCCTCACTTTGACCTGCCAAATTTCTTTGTGCAACTTCCCAAGCCAAAAGCAGATCAAGTGCCCAGCTAGAACCATAATTTTCTTTCCTTCCACCACGTAGGAAATAATCATGAGCACTACTTACTCTATCAAGCCCATCAGGAATACCCAATATTCCAAATACATCAACAAGATGCGGTGCATTATAGGCATTTAACCACTCTAAATTGGGTTTGTCATTTTTAGAATCTTCAGGTTTGTCATTTTTAGAATCTTCAGTTACCTCGACAGGTGTTGGTCTGACATATTTTGCGGCATCAATATCAGAGTAGCCATAACCTTTTATGTTTGGTGTGTTGGTTGTCCCTCCTGCACTTTTATAAGAATAGTGTGTCGTTGTATAAAAAGCGCGCAGAGCACTTTCTTCAGGGGAACGCGCTATCAATACGTTCTGTCCATTGTTAATTGGATTCCAAATACCATCAACTGCAAACTCCTTGATTATATTTGAATTTGAATTAGCATTATTCTGCTCACTTTTATTAAATGAGCTGTATCCCAAATACTTCAATCGTTGTTCAACACGATACACATCCAGAGGATCGTTGGTCTTACCAACCCCAACTTCACTTTTCAGTTTGAACGCAGAATAACCAGGATTATCCAGCGGTCTATCGCCGAAGAATATACCGGTTGGCATTTGAATTCCGAGATCATAGTCCCAGTCGTAGTCTGCAAAAGATAATTTCAAATCAATTGCCATGCTAGCAGTACCGTTAATGCCGATTTTTATTTGGGCATCTTGTGGTGCCAGAGTTCCACCTCTACGCAGATTGTTCAATTCATCCTGGGTAATTTCTCGATAGACGACCAGAACGCTGGTTTCGTTGAAATTCTGATTTTCTGACCCATACAGTTTCTCATGATCTAAATTGGATTTAGGATCAGCAGAGAGTAGTTGGCTTGCACTCACATAGCTTTTAGCACTTGTGTCATTGGAAGTGGATTTAGTGACAATCTTTATTCCACCGCCCAAATTAGTTCTGACGGTTTCAAATATTGGAATATCATTGGAATATGAAAACAGTGAGTCTTTCGAACACATGATGGACAAATCAGAAACAATTTTTATCTTGCCTCGTAATGTTTCAGACAAAGTCATCATCGACATAGTGTCGTATGTCAAGTCAACTGCATTGAGAATATCAATGCATTTTTGTAATCCAGTGCTTTTCTCAATACTATTATCTTGCTTCCAATTATTCCATTCGCCACGGTATTTAAGCACTTCATTGGCAAGAATGTTCGCCAAATCCAGTGTTACCACATCTCCTGACATGAAGGGTTTATTGTCATTAACATTGAGGGTATAAGTATTTGGTCCATTCAATTCATGACCATTTCCATACATCCCCGCTGAAGCAAACACGGAATCTGTAACCCATGCAAAGGCGCTGGAGATGACGGCGCTGCCCTCGGCGACCCGCACCGGGGTTAATTCATCCGGCAGCACATCCCAGGTATGGGTTTTGCCGATACTGGTCCCCAGATCTCCCCCCTTCGCTTTTGCTCCGTCAATCAACGCATTCAGGTTGTAGGCCAGCGTCTTCCCCGCGCCGCTGTAGAGACCTGTCGCCCCCACAAACAGGGTTTCGCCCACCACCGACAGATCTCCAAACCGCCATTCCCCCTGCGGCTCGGTCGCCCCTAAAAATACCGGCGTCCCGAACGGGTCTTGAATCACCCCGATCTTGCCGCCCACCAGCACCTTCTGGGCTGTGGCGCTGCCCCCGATGGCCGTCGGGGGGCCAAGGGGAGAAAGTTGCATGAACATCGGCGCTTCAAACATCGCCCGCCAGTACGGGTCGAGGAATTCCAGATTGTCGTCGCTCACAAGGGCGTATTGAACGCCATCCTGCGTGACCACCACCGCATCCTGCGCCCGCTGGATGTCCAGCCGTTCCTTCCGTACCCCATGTTCAAGCTGACTCATCTCGATGGCGGTCAGGCTGGCTTTGTCTACCCGTCCATTCTGGTCGTAAGCGATCTTCAGGGTCGACAGACCATAGTTGTAGTCCAGCGGATTCGTGACGATGAAGTTCACATTCGAGGTGGTCTTGTACCCCGTCTGCACGGCATGAACCTGATAAGGGCTGAAGCCATGTCTGCCGGGCAGGTCGGCCACGGTGAATTTTGCAAGTTCGCCCGTGCCCCAGTTCAGGTCATGATACAGGTCAAGCACAATGACGTTGCCGGATTTATCCGTTCCGGTTTTGGCTTGCGGCAGCATCGGAGTTTGCGGCGCGGCAAGAACGAGAATGGTGCCTGTGGCGTTAAAATCCATTCCCGTAAAACCATAGGGCGCGAGTCTGGAAAGATCGTGACCTTTGGTATCAATCTGGAGAGATCGACCATAGCGGCTGGAACCCGGTGTGGTGTCGACATACCAGAGGCGATAGTTGCCCCCCCCGCCATAACGTTCGCCTTCCGCCACAAAGAGACCATCCGGGCTGGCCTTGACGCTGACGATATTGGTGCTGCCTTCGCCGATGATAATCGTGTCGTAGACCTGCATGGTAAAGAGGTCGATACACCAGACTTTGCCGGTACCGGCAATAAAGGCGCGGGCACCGTCCGGGCTGACGGTGACGGCGTCAACTTTGCTGCCCAGGAGGTAGTTGGGAATGTCGGCGATATCGCTGAATGCGACAGAACCCAGATTAACCTGATTACCCGCGTTGTCGGTCTGATAAAAACTGACGCCCGTTCGGGTCAATTGGGCATTGATGCCGCCCTGCACATGGAGTCTGGCCGTCTGGCTGACGAGTTCACGCTGACCGGATTCGCTTTGTTCGCCCGTGGCGTCAATATTGATGTGGGTGGTGTAGAGGAGTTTTACCCGCGCTTGCAGCGTGCCTGCGGCATGACCTTCAGGCAGGGCGACGCTCAAGGTCTGGCTGCCGCTGGCTGCCGTAACCGTTTGGGTGCCCAGCACGGTATTGCCACTGCCCAACAGTTCCACAACCAGACGGGCATTGGTATGGGCGGGCAGGGTGTCGGGGTCGAACTGGAACAGTTTGAACTCGAAGCGTTTTGTTTCCGTATTAAAGTGGAAACTGCTGTTGTCGATGACGGGGCGGGTAACGCCCGATTCGTCCACTTCCCGATGCTGGAGCACGGGCAGTCGGAAAGTCTGGATCGCCCCCGGCAGGGCGGGGGGCAATTGCACGGCGCTGCCCTGCGGATTGCCGGGAATGTCGTAGGTGTAGACGTAAGCGGCTGCGCCATCGTACAGGGTGGGCACGGAGAGACCATAGTCACCCGCAAAGCTCAAGGCCATGCCAGCCAGACCGTTGTAGACAACCTGATTGCGTTGCCCGATGACTTCAACAATCTGATTGCCGACGATCTCCCGACTGAGAACATATTCACCGGGTTTTAATACGCCTGCGTAGGGCGGGCTTGCAGTCCTTGCCACGCCATCAGCGCCGATGACGCCATCGTCGACCAGCCACCAGGTTTCCTGTTCGATACCGTTACCATCCAGCAACGTGCCGCGCTTGAAGAAATAAACCTTGTCCCCGGCATGGGCGATGCCATCGTCTGCGGCTTCCGGGTCTCTGGCGTCCGCGCTGAACTGCCCCTGCAAGGGAATCGCCAGTTGCAGCGGATATTGGGCATTTTCCGGCATGTCGAGTTTGAACGCGCCCACTGCCTGGAAGAGGTCATTTCCGCCCCGATCTTGCCCCGGCGCTTTTAATCCTGTAACCGCTTCGAGTCTGGACAGGTCGATGCGCTCAATGCCTATCGGCGTGTCTTGCGCGAACGCGCCCGCGCCGATCAACACGGTTTCGCCCGTGTCGCTCTGCACCGCTCCGCCTTGACCTGCTTCAACTGTGATTTGTCTTGGGGCGGGGGTGGCGTCATCGGTATCGACGGCTTGCGCTTCCGCCACCCGCAGACGGATGTCCGTCTGCCCTATCGCCTGCTGAAGCACGTTGCCGTTTTCATCCGTCGTGCTGGCGAGGTGGACAATACTGATCGTCACCTGCCCCGATTGCTGCGCGGTGATCAACCCGTCTTTACTGACCGTGGCAATACTTTCATCACTCACGATGTAGCGGGTGCCGCTGTAGAGCGAGGGGCGGGCTACGTGAACGTCGATGATCTCCCAGCTATCCGGGTCTTCGACATGCACTTTCAATTGCCGGGATCCTCCCGGCGTCAGGGTTAATGTGCCGGGGTAGACATCGAGATAGACGGAGAGGGATTCTTCTTCGTAGTCGCCTTCGTCGTAATACTCGTAATATTCCCCGGTTTCTTCATCGTAATATTCATAGACTTCCGGCTCACGGTTCTCCGGCGCACGTTCGACATTCAGGGAGGTCGCCGCCTGAATCCAGCGTCCATCGGTGTCATACCGCCCTACAATAATCAGCGCAGGCCCCACTCTAGTCGCGCGAATCAAATCCCTGTCATCCTCGACGACGATATTCCGCGCCCCGACGCCGCCCATGCCGGAGAGGTCTTGCGCGCTGACGTTCAGGTAGGCTCCGGCGGGAATGACGACGCCCTCCTCATCCTCAAAGTCGGCAACGACCCGCAATTGCGTGCTCTGCCCGGTGACGAGCGCGCCCCAGGGCAGATCCGCAAAAGTGAGACGCAGGAGTTTCGCGCCGCTGACCTTGACGGTCACTTCAACCGGATTTCCGGCGCGATAGCCGTCATCGGCTTGCAGGATGATGGTGGCGTCTCCCGCATAGCCCGCTTCCGGCGTGAAGTTTACGGTTTTGCCATCGGAGGCCAGTCTGGCGTCACCATGCGAACTGCTGATGACCCGCCAGAAGACGGTATCGCCCTCCAGATCTTCGGCGATGCTGTCAAGCGCCGCCTGCACATCGAGGTCGGCATGGGTTCTGACATTCGGCA
>BNUD01000107.1 GCA_025997095.1 Betaproteobacteria bacterium
TGCGCTTCACTTGCAAACAGGTCCGTCTTGAGGGCGCTACGTGAAATCATCTGCTTCACCTACTCTAAAATTCAGAACAACGTAATTTTAACAAATCCGGAGGAAGAGAGGTTTTTCGAGGTGCCCCTTACTGGGATACGATCAAGGAACTTGCGGGAAGCAACAGAGCCTCACCCGGCGTGCATCCCGAACAAGTGAATCATGGTAAGCCACCATACAAATATCTGGAAGAAGCGTATCGCACAGGTAACAAAGGAAAAAGTTATGTCAAACCACGAGATGCGGCAAAAATCCTGAGCGGGAATGACCTGCGCGTTGCTGCGGATGCTTGCCCTGAACTGAAAGCATTTTTGAATACAATTTTGCAACTGTGCGGTGGAGAGAAAATATAATGATTAACAGGTTGTTGAAAAACTCTAAAAATGCTTCCAAAACCCCTGATTTTTCGTCATTTGAGAACGAAAAATGACGGTTTTTTGGAGAAAATCAACAACCTGTTAACAGCAGCTTTCTCTGTTCTCGAATAGATCGAGAAATGCTTTACGCGCAGCATTATAAATTTCACCAACAAAGTGATCTGTTTCGTTGCTCATGGAAACACTCCTGCTACGTTTTATTATTCCAGCGTCTCATCCAGCCAGCCTTTCAGCAATTCAGCCACCTGCATCCAATCCTTTTCATGCGTCACGGCGTGGCCCATGCCTTTGAAAATGTGCGCTTCCAGGCTGTAGGTGCGTGCCGTGGCTTCTACCAGAAAGGCGGGCACCAGCGCGTCTTTTTCCGCGCCGACGACGAGGAGCGGCGGGCGCAGTACGGCGGGCAGCAGGGGCAGGTTGAAGAGGCTCATGTCCCACAACGCTCGCTGTGATTCCAGTTGCATGTGGCTGCGGAAATGTTCCAGCAAGCGGTTATCTACGGGCTGCGCGAAAAGCGCCTCGCGCACGGTGGAGAGATTCACGTCTTCGCCGCTCAACAGCTTGTTGAGGTCCATCAACAAGCCCGGTCGTTGCGCGAGCAGGTTGAATTGCGACATCAGCAAACCTTGCGGCGGTACGGCGCAGAGCAGCGCCGCCGCCTGCGCACGGTTGTTTTCGAGGTATTTCTGCACCACGAAGCCGCCCATCGAATGCCCGATTAAAGCAGGCGGCTGATCGTGTTGTTCGCGCAACCATGTGACGGCGATTTCGGTGTCTTCCACGTAGTCGGCAATCGAGAGCACGTCCAGATGCGCGCCATCGTCGCTGCCGCCATGCCCGCGCAGGGAAAGGGCGTAGCTGCGATAGCCCTGACGGGCAAACCAGGGCAAAAAATTGTCCGCCCACATCCACGCGCCCGCAAAGGCACCGTGCAGGAACAGCAGGGGCGTGGGATGCGGGGTCACGCCCTTCGGCGGCAGGGTGTAGAGGATTTCGCGTCCGAAGCGTTGATGGGCGTGTAGCGGAATGTCGGTATGTTCAGTCATCAGTTTTCCAAAGAAGGAGTCAATGCGGTGAGGGCGGCACGCACGGCGATTACTCTGGCGGCGTGTAGCTGTTCGGGGATTTTGGCTTGGTCGGCAACGGCGCGGGCGATCTCGCCGCCATCCACGGCGCAAAATGCCGCCGCCGCTCTCTGCCAGATTTCGCTTTGCGGATAGGGCGTCGCCGCCATCCCCAGACGCCCGCGCGCATCGGCGGCGCAGACGGCGAGCAAATCGGCGAAGCGTTCGGGACGCCGCTTGACATCGCAGCGTTCCAGCAGGTTGACCATGCTGGCGGGCGTGAGGGCGTTTGCGCCGCCGACATTTTGCACATTGCCATGCTCACGCACCGCCATGCGGGCGAGTTCACGGCAGTCTGCGGGCGCTTTCAGTCGCGTGCAAAGGCGCATGAGCGGCGCGTCGCCAAGTTTTGCGTGTCCGTGATGATGCGGCCAGTTTTCTTTTGGCGTCAGCGCCTTGCCCACATCGTGCGTCAGGGCGGCGAAGCGGGCGGGCAACGCCAGACGCATGTCCGCCGCCGCCGCCACAACCAGAAGCAGGTGCGCGCCGGTGTTGCCTTCGGGGTGAAAATCGGTGCGCTCCGGTACGTCGAACAGGGCGTCGATTTCCGGCAAAAGCCGCGCCAAAGCCCCGCACTCGCGCAGCACCGCCAACATGCGCGCCGGATGCGCTTCCATCAGCCCCGTGGAAATTTCCTGCCACACCCGTTCCGGCGTGAGATGGTCGACTTCGCCATTCGCTACCATTTCTTGCATCAGCGTGCGCGTTTCCGGCGCGACGGAAAAATCACCGAAACGGGCGGCGAAGCGGGCGAGGCGCAAGAGGCGCACCGGGTCTTCGACAAACGCCGCGCCGACATGCCGCAAGACTTTGGCTTTCAGGTCGGCGCGACCGTTGAAGGGGTCAATCAACGCCCCGTCGTCGCCTCTGGCGATGGCGTTGATGGTCAGGTCGCGGCGGGCGAGGTCATCTTCCAGATGCACATCCGGCGCCGCGTAAAAGGTAAAGCCGTGATAGCCCTTGCCGCTTTTGCGCTCGGTACGCGCCAGCGCGTATTCCTCATGCGTTTCCGGGTGCAGAAAGACCGGAAAATCCTTGCCGACGGGCTTGAACCCCTGCATGAGTAACATCTCCGGCGTCGCGCCGACCACGACATAATCCCGGTCAGCCACCTGCCGTCCCAAAAGTTCATCACGAATCGCGCCGCCAACCGCATAGATACGCACGGGTTTTTCCGTTGCCTTTCAGCCCCCCGCGAGCGCGCGTCCGGCGTGGGCACGATAGACATCGAGCCGCGCCTTGGGCGTATGGCGGGAGAGATAAGTGGGCGCAATGGCTTCCAGCGGGGCGGGACGCCAATCCGCAGGCGGACGACTGTTCGCGTCCAGCACGATATTGGCTTGCAGGGTACGCAGGCTGTCTTGCGTGACTTCAGGATTGGGCAGCAACCACCACAGCCCCGCCTGCAAATACGCCAGACCTTCGGAAAGCGGCAGAATGCGGGTGCGCCGCTCCGTCAGGCGGGCGACGTAAGCCAGCAGTTCGGCAAAGGTATACACCTGTGAACCCGCGAGGTCGTAAGCCTGCCCGAAGGTCGCCGCATCATCGAGACTCGCCGCGATGGCGTCGGCAACATCGGCAACCCACACCGGCTGCAACTTCGCCCCCAATGTGCCCAGTGGCAAAAGCGGCAACGCCAGCCAGCGGGCGAACATGGCAAGAAAACGGTCGCCCGCGCCAAACATCACGGCAGGGCGAAACACGGTGACATCCAGCGTATCTTTGGCTTCCAGCAGAATGCGCTCGCCCGCGCCCTTGGAACGCAGATACTCCGAAGCCCCGCGCTCATCCGCGCGCAAGGCGCTGACATGCAACAGCCGCCGCACGCCAGTTGTCCGCATGGCAGCAACGATTTTCTGCGGCAATTCGACATGCGCCTGCAAAAAATCCCGACTATAAGGCAACGCCACATCGCGGCTATGCAGAATGCCGACGAGATTGATGACCGCATCCTGCCCCGCAACCAAGGTCGCCAGTTGCGCCGGATCGTGCAAATCAGCCTTGACCACGCGCACATTGGGCAAGGTCGTCAGGCGTCGATTGCGCTCACGGTGGCGGGAAGGAATGGTAACGGCGCACCCCTGTCGGGCGAGGCGGGTGGCGAGGTAAGCGCCGAGAAACCCGCTGCCGCCCAGCAGCAGGATTTTTTGTCGTGACATGGTGTCGTGTGCGAGTGGAGAAGAAAGCGTGGATTTTAAGGCAAATCCGTATCTCACGCGCCGCTTTAGGTGGGGCGGCACCTGCGATACCGCCGCCGTTACATTCGGTGCGTTCTTCGATCCCGCCCGCCTGGGAGCGTCGGCGTCCCAGCCGACGGGTTGGTTTCGCGCGAAAAATCTTAAAACCGCCTTTGATGCCGCCTGCGCTCCCGGCGTATTCCTTGACGGCAAATCCGCAGCCAGTAATCCGGACATCGTGCAGTTTCGCAGGTCGGGCACGCTTCATGTGCCCGACATCAAGCGGCGCAAAAAGGGTCACACGCATTTGCCCTGATAACGCCGATAGACCGACGAATGCCAAATGGACGGCGGTATGATCAACCGCCAAACGTCGGGCATATGAAGCCATGCCCGACCTACCTGAAACCTACGCTTGCTTGCCGCCATGGGGCACGGCACGCCGTGCCCCTACATGCGATCCGTCCATTCCCCGTAGGGGCACGGACGTGCCGTGCCCGAATGTTTGATACGGATCACAGTATCTACATGTCCGGGCTACTCGCTGCGCTTCGATTGCAAACGCTGCGAAATGCACATCCTTGGACGACGCCAGTCCCATATTGCCCGCCTGAAAAAGGAAGTCGTCCCGCAGGCGATCAGTTTTTATCCGCGGCAATGACAGGCATAAGCGTCCTCCGGGAGCGGCGGCGTCTCGCCGTCGCACGATGGCGGGGACGCCATCGCTCCCAATGCGCAGCTTGAGTAATATGGAATTGTGGATAAACCTCAGCAATCTCTGGCATAGGCTTATTGCAGCACCTCATGCAAAACGACATCAACAAACACCACCACCAGAAACGCCTTCCACACATAACTGAAAAATTGGTCGCCAACTGCCCCCTTTTGCGCGTAGCGTCCAAACAACAGCGCGGGCAGCACGCCGCCATACCATGCGCGGTCGCCCTCCAGCGCCATCCATCCCGTCACATACGCAAACATCAGGAACAGCGCCCCCGCACCCACGCGCAGCGGCCAGGATAAAAGGCGCTTTGGCGGCTGTTGCGGGCGTTGCGCAGGGCGCGGTGCGTCCGCTTGGGTCGGACTTTCCGGTTCATGCGATTTGAAAATTCCGGACAGAAAACTTTTCAATTGAACACCCGCGCCGCCGGTTTGCATTTCCCGACGCGCCGCCCGAAACGGTACAGGAAGCCACGCTTCGCTGCCCCTGTCTGGGCCCGCTTGCCATCCCTCCCCCAGGCTGCTTCCGGCGCGATCGAGGAGCTTGAGGCCCAAGCCAAGGAGAAACGCCAGCAGCAGCGTGAGCCAGAAATGCCAGAAATCGTCTCCGAACGCCTCCAGAAAATCCAGCATCGTCAGTCCCGCAGGTTGGACAAGCGAAGCGCAGTCCGACAATCGTTACCGGGCGCGAAACGCCCCATTTCAAACAACGAAAAATCCATCGAGCATCGGTAAAGCCATATCAGTGGCGCTACGCGCCGGGTTTACAATCGTCGGACTGCGCTTGCTCATCCGCCCCACACGAGCTGCGCGAACCTCGGGTTGATGGTGGAAGGCGCTTCGCTTTTCCACCCTACATGTCCGCGCTACGCTTGCTACGGCCCCTACCACCCTACATTAAAAGTGTGCTCAACTTGTTTAAGTCTTTGCAGTACAGCCTTATGCCGATTGTAAATATCCCGATAGACACTCGGCAGTTCAGACTGGAGCAAACGTTTCCCCCTATACTCTCCACGAATAATAATCCGACCATGATCATCCATAATCGCGAACCAATCTTCTCTCGCAGAGTTGGCTTCTTTTATTAAATCATCCAGCCATCGTTTGTTAGCATAAAATGCACTCTCAGAAGAGCGGTTAAGACTATACCCCTCCAGGAGAGTTTCTAGACGCAAAAGAGTCTCGCTTATTTCGCCCCTACTAATGCCCTCTATTTCACTTTTCAAAGCATCAACTTGTTTTTCTGCTTCTTCTGCAGCGTCTTCAGCTTCAATGATTTTCTTTGAAGTTTCATTAAATTCTTGTATGAGTTTCTCAAAATCTTGATCTTCTTTCGCTACCGCGCTACTTGATAATTGAGGGGTGTTTGTGCCGGAATCGAGGGAACGGGCAAGGCGGAAGCCGACGCTGTCGTTGCGGTAATCCGGCGAGTTGGTGAGCCGGTACGCCGACCGCAGGAACCCGGCGGAGTCGTCCCTGCAACCGCCCCGCAGCACCCGGTACTGGCCGCTCGAAGGCCCCGCCGGGTCAGTCGATGCGCTACGGCTGTAATAACTTTCGTTATACCAATCGTTTACCCACTCATAGACATTACCGTGCATATCGTACAAGCCCCACGGATTAGGCTTTTTTTGCCCTACCGGATGAGTCTGGTCGCCTGAATTGCCGTCATACCACGCATATGCCCCCAATTGCCCCGCGTCATCCCCAAATGAATACGTGCTTTTTGTGCCCGCACGCGCAGCGTATTCCCATTCGGCCTCAGTCGGCAGGCGGTATTTGTTTGTGCCCTCTTTGGCGTTCAGACGCTGGATAAAGGTCTGCACATCGTCCCACGACACCTCTTCTACCGGGTTGCTGCGGCCCTTGAATTTGCTTGGGTTGCTCCCCATCACCGCTTCCCATTCACCTTGCGTGACTTCGTATTTACCCAGATAAAAAGCCTGGCTGATGCTGACGCGGTGTTGCGGCGTTTCATCGTCCTCCGCTTTCTCAGAATTTTTGTCCGCGCCCATGGTGAAGGAGCCTTCCGGAATCAGGGTGAATTCCGTGCTGATGCTGTTGGTGAAGGTTTTGCCGGCAATGCCGGATGTGGCACTTCCGCTGGATTGTGCCTTTACCGTTGGTGCGGCGGTTTGCGTCGCACTGCCTGATTGAGGGGTGTTTGTGCCGGAATCGAGGGAACGGGCAAGGCGGAAGCCGTAGCTGCCGCTGCGGTAAACCGGCGAGCTGAAGAGCCGGTTCGCCGACCGCAGGGACCCGGCGGAGCTGAACCAGCTACCGCCCCGCAGCACCCAGAGCTGGCCGCTCGAAGGACCCGCCGGGTCAGTCGATGCGCTACGGCTGTAATAACTTTCGTTATACCAATCGTTTACCCACTCATAGACATTACCGTGCATATCGTACAAGCCCCACGGATTAGGCTTTTTTTGCCCGACAGGATGGGTCTGGTCGCCTGAATTGCCGTCATACCACGCATATGCCCCCAATTGCCCCGCGTCATCCCCGAATGAATACGTGCTTTTTGTGCCCGCACGCGCCGCGTATTCCCATTCGGCTTCCGTCGGCAGGCGGTATTTGTTCGTGCCCTCTTTGGCGTTCAGACGCTGAATAAAGGTCTGCACATCGTTCCACGACACCCGCTCTACCGGGTTGCTGCGGCCCTTGAATTTGCTCGGGTTGCTCCCCATCACCGCTTCCCATTCGCCTTGCGTGACTTCGTATTTACCCAGATAGAAAGCCTGGCTGATGCTGACGCGGTGTGGCGGTGTTTCATCATCCTCTGCATCCTTGTCGTTTTTGTCCGCGCCCATGGTGAAGGAGCCTGCCGGAATCAGGATGAATTCCGTGCCGATGCTGTTGGTGAAGGTTTTGCCGACAGGCGTGTCCATTGCTTGTGTTGGTGATTCTTGGTTGCTTGATCTTCCCAGTTCACCAATAAACCCTACTGTGAAAAGCAAGCCAAAATACAGTACGCCATAAAACTGCAATGGAATTTTGAACAGGGTATGCTTTGGTGTCTCAATTTTACGCTTGACGATCTTCCCGGTTTCACTGTCAACCAGCTTCTCATATTTATTCCTGTTCAGGAAAAAACCAAGAAATAACAGAACAAAGCATGAAGCCAATGACAACAGCAGATACCAAACAGCAAAATCCTCCCCAAACACCTCGTTGTCGATAGCGCCGGTTACATGTATCACGCACCCTGCAAGCAATACAACCAGCGGAACCAACCCGAGAAACCCCAGATTGAAAAAACGTTTCGTATTCATAATAAATTCCTAAACAGGGAAAGTGAAAATGCAAAAAAGCCTCGCTTCCTGTGTGGGAACGAGGCTTTTTTGCCAGAATTGAAAGTTAAATCAGCGTTGCCTGATGAGGCAGTGCAGCGGTTCTGCGGGCAGGCTAGACTTTTGCTTGCTTGCTTGCTTGCTTGCTTGCTTGCTTGCTTGCTTGCTTGCTTGCTTGCTTGCTTGCTTGCTTGCTTGCTTGCTTGCTTGCTTGCTTGCTTGCTTGCTTGCTTGCTTGCTTGCTTGCTTG
>BNUD01000108.1 GCA_025997095.1 Betaproteobacteria bacterium
ATGATCCTGCGGTATCCGTTCTTCCAGCGTCCGATAACTGAACATCTCCCCCTGACTTATGTCTTGCCCACGCATTGATTGCTCCCGGTTCTCGAATGGGTTAATTATAACATATACATAATTGGGGTGGGGTTTTTCAACATCCTGGTAATGTACAAAGTCCAAATCTTCTACCGTCGCCTTTCCCGCTCCACCACCTGAACCGGAATGCATATTGGATTTCTATGTCACTTTCCAGTTCCAGCCCAGAACCTCGATTTCGCCTTTGTGCGTAGCGTCCTGTGATTCACCTTCGATGCCACTAATTTTCAGAAAAATGTCCTGCGCCACAAGTCTTCCCTTTTCCACGAGGCAAAAATCAGATGGCACACTGTATGACAAAAGATTTACTTTGTAAACAGCAAGCGTAGCGCGGACAATCATCTGTAGGGTGGCAGCGGGGTTCGACGAAGCGAAGCGACGGCAAAAGCGAAGCGCCTTCCACCATTCGGCGGTTCATCGCGCACACCACCCCCATTTGTCGACGCTTGGCGGTGTTGTGTGAACACAGGTTTGATGGTGGATAGCACTGCACTCATCTACCCTGCCCGTCACTGGTTGTTCGGGCTACGCTTGCTTGCAGGAATGGTTAAAGCCGGAGGATGTGGAGGTGGTTTATGGGTGAACATAGTGAGGGGAAGCTCTCCAGCGCCCCATTCAAACGATGAGGGAGCAGGATGCGCCCTCCACTTTAATCCATCACGCCTTCACCGTCTGCAACCAATGCTCCAACGCCGCGAGATGCCAGAGTTTATTGCCTTGCAGGGGCGTGAAGTGGCTTAAGGGTTCCGCAAGCAATTTCTCTACATATGCCGGATTGTAAAGTCCGCGTTCGCGGCAGGCGGGGGCGGTGAGGGTGGCGCGGATGAATTCGAGGAAGCCGCCGCGCAGGTATTTCAGGGCGGGGGTGGGGAAGTAGCCTTTGGGTCGGTCGATGACGGCATCCGGTAGCAAGCCGCGCGCGATGCGTTTCAAGGGGAATTTGCCGCCTTCGGAGAGACGCAGGGCAGGGGGGAGGGTCATGGCGGCTTCTACCAAGGCTCTATCGAGAAAGGGCACACGGGCTTCCAGACCGAAAGCCATGGTCATGTTGTCGACGCGCTTTACGGGGTCGTCGACGATGAGCGTTGTGGCGTCCAGGCGCAGCACGTTGTCGATGAACGTGTCCGCGTCGGGGGCTGCCAGTCGGGGGGCGATGAAGGCGCTGACCGGGTCGCTCCCCGTTTTTGCGCGCCATTTTGGGGTAAGCATGGCGAGATATTCGGCGTGGCTGCGGTCAAAGTAGCGCGGGGCGAAGCGTTCAAGGGGCGAGAGGGTCTCCGCTGCCGCCGCCATTTGCGGATACCAGTAGTAGCCGCCGAAAACTTCATCCGCGCCCTGACCGGAGAGCACGGCTTTGACTTCTTTTTTGACTTCGCGGGCGAGCAGGTAGAAGGCGACGTTATCCTGACTGAACATGGGTTCGGACATGGCGGCGATGGCGTCGGGCAGATTGTCCAGCATTTCGGCGTCGCTCATCAGGTAGCGATGGTGTTGCGTGCCGAAATGTCGGGCGACGGCATCGGAATACTGGAATTCGTTGCCGCGCTCTTCCGGCTGGTCGGAAAAGCCGATGGAGAAGGTGGGGATGTCGCGCCGCCCTTGTTCGGCAAGCAGCGCGACCAGCAGGCTGGAATCGAGTCCGCCGGAGAGCAGCACGCCGACCGGCACATCGGCGGCGAGCAGGTGGCTTTGTACGGCGGCTTGCAGGCGTTCCCGAATCAGGGCGAGATATTCGGCGGTGTCGGGTTCCGGCGTGGGGCGACAGGTTTTTAGATGCCAGTAACAGGCTTCACGGGTTTTGCCATCCGTGTCGATTTCCAGCCAGCTTGCGGGCGGCAGTTTTTTGACCTGCGCGAAAATGGTGTGCGGCGCGGGAACTGAACCATGCAGGGTGAACTGGAATTGCAAGCCCACGGGGTCAAGTTCGTCGGAAACGCCGCCCGCAGCCAGGAGCGCGGGCAGACTGGACGCGAAGCGCAGGCGTTTGGCGTCGCGGGTCAGATACAGCGGTTTCATGCCGAAGCGGTCACGGGCGAGGAAAAGGCGTTGCGTCCTGGCATCCCAAAGGGCGAAGGCGAACATGCCGTCCAGATGGGCGAGACAGTCCCGCCCCCAGGCGTGGTAGGCCTTGAGGATGACTTCAGTATCACCTTCGGAGAAAAAGCGATAGCCGCGCGCCGCAAGTTCGCATCGCAGTTCGCGGTAGTTGTAGATGACGCCGTTAAAAACCAGCGTCAGCCCAAGTTCCGTATCCCGCATGGGTTGATTGGCGTGGGAAGAGAGGTCGATGATGGACAGGCGGCGATGCCCGAAGGCGAGCGCGCCCTCCATGAATTGCCCGCCAGAATCCGGCCCGCGCCGTTTGAGGGCGTCCAGCATTCGTGCCAGCGCGTTTTCGTCTGGAAGTTGATGGTCAAAACGCAATTCGCCGCAAATGCCGCACATGGAAAATATCCTGAAATCGGAAACGAGGGGACGATTGTAAGGGCGCGCGCCGTTTTCGGGATAACGGAAAAAGTGGCTTATCTGATAGAATTCGCCTCTTTCAAATTTTTTGCGGCATCCATGTCCGACGACAACATTCTGGTCAATATTGAAAACCTGCAATTCGATTACGGCGGCAAGCCGGTCTTGCAGGGGATCAATATGCGGATTCCCAGAGGGCGGGTGGTGGCCATCATGGGCGGTTCGGGCTGCGGCAAGACAACGCTCCTGCGTCTGATTGGCGGGCAGTTGCGCCCCACGGCGGGCAAGGTGGCGGTGGCGGGCGAGGCGGTGAGCAGTATGAACCACGCCCAGTTGTACGCTTTTCGGCGGCGCATGGGCATGTTGTTTCAGTTTGGCGCCCTGTTTACCGACCTTTCCGTGTTTGACAATGTGGCGTTTCCGCTGCGCGAGCATACCGATTTGCCGCCTGCCCTGATTCGGGATTTGGTGTTGATGAAGTTGCAGGCCGTGGGGTTGCGCGGGGCGCGGGATTTGATGCCCAATTCGCTTTCCGGCGGCATGGCGCGGCGGGTAGCGCTGGCGCGCGCGGTGGCGCTTGACCCGGCGCTCATCATGTATGACGAACCCTTTACCGGGCTTGATCCGATTTCTCTGGGCGTGATCGGGCAGTTGATTCGCAAGTTGAACGACGCGCTGGGCGCGACTTCCATCATGGTGACGCATGACGTGCAGGAATCCTTGCAGATGGTGGATTACATCTATTTCATCTCCGAAGGCAGAGTGGTTGCCGAAGGCACGCCGGACGAAATCCGCCATTCCCGCGATCCGTTTGTGCATCAGTTTGTGGAAGCCAGGGCAGACGGACCGGTGCCTTACCATTTTCCCGCGCCGGATTGGTCGCACGATTTGGCGATAGGGCTGCCATGACCAAACTTCTGGGTTTTTTCCGTTTTCTCGGCGCGCAGGTGGTAGAGCGCGTCTGGCGCCTGGGCTATTTCACGCGCTTTGCCGTGGCCGTGCTGTTCAAATCCGGCGCGGCGCTGGTGCGCTTTCAGCTTACCTTACGCGAAATCTGGTTTGCGGGCGTGCTGTCGCTCATCATTATTCTGGTCTCTGGTCTGTTCGTGGGCTTGGTGTTGGGCTTGCAGGGGTATGAAATTTTGCAGCGTTTCGGCTCGGCGGAAGCCCTGGGGACGATGGTTGCCCTGTCGCTTTTGCGCGAACTGGGGCCGGTGGTGGCGGGGCTGCTGTTCGCCTCGCGCGCCGGTTCTGCCATCACCGCCGAAATCGGGTTGATGAAGGCGACCGAGCAGTTGAAGGCGATGGACATGATGGCGGTCGATCCCGTCGCCCGCGTGGTCGCGCCGCGTTTCTGGGGCGGCGTCATTTCCATGCCGCTGTTGGCGGCGCTGTTTTCCAGCATGGGCATTTTTGGCGGCTGGCTGATTGGCGTGGTGTTCATCGGCGTGGATGACGGCGCGTTCTGGTCATCCATGCAGGCGTCCGTCGATTTCCGTCACGACATCTGGAATGGCATTTTCAAGAGCATCGTCTTCGGCGTAGCGGTTTCGCTGATTGCCGTGTTTGAAGGCTACGATTCCGAACCCACGGCGGAAGGCGTTTCCAGAGCCATCACCCGCACCGTGGTTACTTCCGCGCTCACCATTTTGGCGCTGGATTTTGTTTTGACCTCTTTCATGTTCAGGGGAACTTCATGAACCGTTCTACGCTCGACCTCTGGGTCGGCTTTTTTGTGGTCATCGGCATTGGCGCGCTGTTGTTTCTGGCGCTTAAAGTCAGCGGTTTTTCCGGCATCCAGATGAAAGACGCTTACGCCGTGCAGGCGAGGTTTGATAACATCGGCGGACTCAAAATCAAGGCGCCGGTCAGAAGCGCGGGCGTACTCGTGGGACGGGTGACGGATATTCATCTGGACAACGATACTTACGAAGCGCTGGTGGAAATGCACATCGACAAGCGTTACAGCTTCCCCAAAGACAGTGCGGCAGGCATCTATACCGCCGGGTTGCTGGGCGACCAGTATGTTGGTCTGACCTATGGCGCGGATGAGCGTCCGCTGGCGGGCGGCGATACCATCAAAAAAACCCAGTCCGCCGTGGTGCTGGAACAACTCATCAGCCAGTTCCTTTTCAACAAGGCTGCCGAAGGACAAAATCAGGAATGAAGCCATACCAAAATCTTCTCATCGCGCTCTCATCCGCCGTTTTGCTCGGCGGTTGCGCCAGCAACGCGCAACGCGCCCCCATTGCCGCTGACCCGCTGGAAGGTCTCAACCGCACCCTGTTTGGCGTGCATGAAGGCATTGACAAGGTGGCGTTAAAACCGCTTGCCCAGGGCTATGATGCCGCCGTGCCCTTGCCCGCGAAAATGAGCATTGGCAATTTCTTCGGCAATTTCCGTGGCGTTGCCCAGAGTGGCAATGCCTTCCTGCAAGGCAAGGGCGAAGAAGGCGCGAACGGACTGGCGCGCTTGTTCATCAATTCCACCCTCGGTATTTTCGGGCTGTTTGATGTCGCCAGCGAAATGGGCTTGTACGAAGGCGAAGAAGATTTCGGTCAGACCCTCGCCGTTTGGGGCGTGCCCTCCGGCCCCTATCTCTTTGTGCCGCTGTTGGGTCCCAACACCGGACGGGATTTGGCGGGCTGGAGCGTCGACCAATACGTCAATCCGCTGTGGCATCAGGTGGATGACCAACCTGCGTTGCGAAACAGTCTTACTGGCGTGAGCGCCGCGCATCTGCGCGCCGGTCTGCTGCCCGCCGACCAGTTGGTGGAAGAAGCGGCGCTCGACAAATATGCCTACATCCGCGCCGCCTACCTGCAACGACGCGCCTCTCTGGTGCGCGACGGCAAGCCCGGCGCGGCGGAGGATGAGGAAAATGTGCCTGTCTATGAACCTGCCGTTGAGCCAACTTCCACATCAGCAGAATAACCGCCGCGTTTTTAATCCAAAGGAATTTTCATGAATTATCTTTCCACACTTTTGCTGGCTGCCGCAACCATCCTGGCGGTTCCTGCCGCGCTCGCGCAGGAAATGATCCTGATCGCGCCGGACGCGCTGGTGCAAAGCGTCACCGAAGACGTGCTGGCGGCGATCCGTCAAGACAAGGACATCAAAAACGGCAACACGCAGAAGACCATCAATCTCGTGCAGGGCAAAGTCTTGCCGCACTTCAATTTCAGCCGCATGACCGCGCTTGCCGTGGGGCGCGATTGGAACAAGGCGAGCGCGGCGCAAAAAGAACAGCTTTCCAGTCAGTTCCGCGACCTGCTTGTGCGTACCTATGCCAACGCCGTCGCTTCCTATAAAGACCAGAAGGTGCGCTACAAACCCTTCAAGATGAATCCCGACGACACCGACGTGCTGGTGCGTACCGAAATCCTGCAACCGGGCGGTCGTCCGATTCAGCTTGATTACAGCCTGGAAAAAACCGACAAGGGCTGGAAAGTTTATGACGTGGTGGTTGCGGGCGTGAGCCTTGTCACCAACTACCGTTCCAGCTTCAGCCAGGAAATCCGTGACGGCGGCATTGACGGACTCATCAAGACCCTGAGCGAAAAAAACCGGGCGCTGGAAAAAGGCAAGGCGGCATGATTCATCCGCACGAATCCGGCGCGGCAACCCGTCTCTCCATCGACACCCCGATGACCCTCTCTACCGCTCGCGAACTTCTGCTGACGGGCGAATCCTTGTTGAGCGATGGCAAAGACAAAATCATCGACCTCGCCGCCGTGGGGCAGGTCGATTCCTCCGCGCTTGCCGTGCTGCTCGAATGGCAACGCCTCTGCAAAGCCGCTGGCGGCAAATTCAGCCTGTCCGGCGTGCCCGCCAATCTACAGGCCTTGGCCGACCTCTACGACCTTGGCGTATTTCAAGAAGTCCCCGCCGACGGCAAAGCCGTCGCCAATACCTGACACCTGCAACCTGTAACCTGATCCCTGACCCCTGACATGGATAAACTCGCAATTCAGGGCGGCGTCGCCCTATCCGGCGAAATCGCCATTTCTGGCGCGAAAAATGCCGCTTTGCCCATTCTTTGCGCGGCTTTGCTCACTTCCGACCCGCTGGAATTTTCCAACCTGCCGCGCCTGCGCGATGTCGCCACCCTGCTGAAACTGCTGGCGCAAATGGGCGTCAAAGTCGGCGCGGAAGAAGGCGACCGGCAAACGCTGGACGCCAGCGGACTCAACAACCCGGTAGCGCCTTACGATCTGGTCAAAACCATGCGCGCCTCCATTCTGGTGTTAGGGCCGCTACTCGCCCGTTCTGGCGAAGCAAAAGTTTCCCTGCCCGGCGGCTGCGCCATCGGCGCGCGCCCCGTCGACCAGCACATCAAAGGCTTGCAGGCGATGGGCGCGGAAATCGCGGTGGAGCAGGGCTACATCCACGCCAGGGCAAAACGCTTGCAAGGCGCGCGCATCTGCACCGACATGGTGACGGTGACCGGCACCGAAAACCTGATGATGGCGGCGTGTCTTGCCGAAGGCGAAACCATCATCGAAAACGCCGCCCGCGAGCCGGAAGTGGTCGACCTCGCCAACTGTCTGGTGAGTATGGGCGCGCGCATCTCCGGCGCGGGCACCGACATCATCCGCATTCAGGGCGTGGAAAAACTGCACGGCGCGGCGCACGCCATCATGCCCGACCGAATCGAGACCGGCACCTACCTCTGCGCCGCCGCCGCCACGGGGGGCAAAGTGCGGCTTTTGAACACCTCCGCCGCTTATCTGGATACCGTCATCGACAAACTCATGGATGCCGGGTGCGACATCGCGCTGACCCGCGACAGCATCACCCTCACTGCCCCGCCGCGTCTGAAGTCCGTCAGCCTGCGAACCGCGCCCTATCCCGCATTCCCCACCGACATGCAAGCGCAGTTCATGGCGATCAACAGCGTTGCCGACGGCGTGGCGACCATCCGCGAAACCATTTTTGAAAACCGCTTCATGCACGTCGCCGAATTGCAGCGTCTGGGCGCGGACATCCAGATCGAAGGCAACAACGCCATCGTGCGCGGCGTGCCGAAACTGCAAGGCGCAACCGTCATGGCAACCGACCTCAGAGCCTCCGCCTCCCTCGTCGTCGCCGCGCTCGCCGCCGAAGGCGAAACCCTCATCGACCGCATCTACCATCTCGACCGTGGCTACGAAGGCATGGAAGCCAAATTGTTGCGCCTGGGCGCGAAAGTACGGCGGATTCCGGCAACGGAATAGGAAAATTGGATAGGCAAAAAAAAACCGGGGAAGTCCCCGGTTGCTGTGTGTTTTGGTTAGAAAAATGATTTAACAGGATGTTGAAAAACCCCGCCCCAATTATGTATATGTTATAATTAACCCATTCGAGAACCGGGAGCAATCAATGCGTGGGCAAGACATAAGTCAGGGGGAGATGTTCAGTTATCGGACGCTG
>BNUD01000109.1 GCA_025997095.1 Betaproteobacteria bacterium
CGCAGCGGTCTCCTCGCGCAAGTTGCGCCCCCCAATACGGACTATTTTCAACGCCCCTACGGCGAACGGGGCGAGGTGCCGGATTGGTGGTTCAGAGCGAAGTTCTTTAGTAAGAAGTATCCTTGGGCGAGGGATGTCATTAAGCCCCAAAAAGACTCTTCTGATGAGGATGAGACATCGGCTCAAGATGGAGATACTCCCTCGCTACCTACTGGAGGCAGACGGATATGAGCAGGAAAATCCATGATTTTGGAGAAATTTACGACTACCTCAAAGATGGCAAATTGCGCGCTAAAGAGGCAGGCTCTCAGGTTATTGTTGTCAAAAATGCCGATTTTTCTGGCGAAAGATTTGGCGGTACCGAATGGCAATACTTCGATTTTGTCGATTGTAGCTTTGAGAGCAATTATACAATTATGCTGAAATGGCTTACGGATAGCACATTTACCAATTGTCGATTTCGGGGAATTTTTGGTCTTGGTCAGACAACAAATGTCCGTTTTGTTCATTGCAAAGTAGAAGGGGAATCTCATATTGGTTTTGACTGGAAAAGCCGAAATCTCGTTTTTGAAAACTGCGAATTCACTAATTCCAATAGTGACCCGAATCATATTGGCAGTGTTGGCAGTGCTGGTGAAATAATGTTCATCAGCTGTAAAACACGAAATATTGCTTGGGGGGGGGAACAGGAAATTAACGCTCAAAAATTGTACGGTTAATAACGGCAGTCTTGATTCTGCCTCCCCCGCCACATTCTCCGACAAAAGCAAGATGCCCTACTCAGATTTTCTGATAGAAGACTGCGATCTGCGAGGCGGTGCGGAGATTAGCAATGCCCAGCTTCAATCCTTCATCTTGAGGAACAGCAAGGTGGGGATATTGAAAACATGGCGTTCAACCATTCGGGACGCTGTTTTGGTTGAAGACATCCATGAAGGGTTCATTTCTCTTGCCAGCACGACGATTACCAATAGCCTGACTGTGCGGAACTGTTCTTTCTATGCTCAAAGGGAAGGTCATAGCTTCAAATGCAACATAGATACTCCGGCGCGTTCTGTTATCGAGAACATCAAATGTGGCTCCGCGCCTGTTGATGTAATTTGTTCAGGCGGGGCAATGAAAGAAAGCGATTGGCTTCCCGTAGCAAGCAATAAATTCGCCCTCATCAAAAACTGCAAAATTCCTCATTTGAGGGCTGACTGGGCGCAGACGGAACACTTGCGAATCGAAAACTGCGAACTGGGCGAGGTATACATCCGTGATGGCAGAATTGGCAAACTGGAAATCATCGGTTGTTCGCTCATGAAGCTGGATGTTTCCCGAACACAAGTCAAAGAACAGGATGTACGAGTCAGAGAAGGCGGTAAAATCAGCGGTCATGTCACTGTTACCGAAGGCAGCAACATCAAGCTCCTGCCCAGATAAACCCAAAATACTCATGTCCACACAACAACCCTCAAACCCTACCCGCCGCCGCTTCCTCTTGCGGACTCCAGCGTTCGCCGCCTTGCCATTTGTTCCGCTAAGTGCCCCCGATCCTGTTTCCCCAGGCTTGTCGGGTCAAGCTACGGAAACAGCGACCTTGCTCTGGAATACCACGCTAGATTTTTCCCGGCAACAACGGTTCACCCATTACGAGCAATCCTTGCTGAACGGTCCACGGAACGCCTTTCTCAAAAACCCCCAACGTTTCGCCCGACAAATCGCTCTGGCTTTGGCGGAAATCAAGGGGAACATGCATCATTTTTGAACGCTGGCTTTTTTCAGCATCCTGCTAAGAGAGCATGTTTTTCGCCATATAGTATTCCGGCTCAAAAACCATTCCTGTGACAACATTTTTTTTTCGCTCTTTGCCCAGCCATGTTGTCCAGCCCAAACGCTGCGTTGCGCCGAGTTGGGTAACGGGGGCGGATTCGGTACGAATGTTGAGCTGGATTGTCCATTCATATTCAAATCCGATAAAGGCTCTAACCCATTCTATGAGGACTCGAAGGTCTTTCCCGTTTGGAAGAAACCACAGATATTCGGATAAATCCAATGGCCCGATCAGCAGACAAAAACTGTGTTGCTGATCCGGCACCATTTCACCGATGATCATGCCAGTACCAAGAATGGAAGACAAGCTTGGCTTGCCTAACTGGTTGCGCTCTTCCGCCGCAATTGCGATCCAGTGATGGACAAATTCTTGAACTTCAACTTGTACGCCAAGATAATGCGAAAGCGTTGCCGCAATGCCATCCGGGTTGCGGGCTTCACGAATCAGATGCGAGGATGCGGCAAGGCGTGCATGCGAGGGCAGGGGAGAATTCCGGGTTTCTTCGAGTTCGTCTCCACCCAGCCAGGCGATATAACGGGAAAAATGTTCTTCGCGCGGTCGATCAAGCCCGGCAGCAGATTGCGATTGCGCCCAGGCACGATAAAAAAGCGTCAGGTAACGATGATGAAAAATGTCCAGAAAGTCGATCAGTGTCTGGTCTTTGCGGTTTTCTTGTCTGTCCTTGGCGATTTCAGTGAAATGGATGGGCAGAGGGCCATTCGGCCCCATCATTCCCAGACTGAACAGACGAATGCGCGGAGTTTCGGGATGGAGATCAATATCAGAAATTTCACGTGGCGCGAAGACGAGTGAAGGTCGTTGTCCCAAGCGAAAGAATTCCTGTCTGGGCAATAGGGCATGACCGACTTCAGGAATGTCCGGATAGCGTGCAGAAAGATAACGCATCAGTGCCGCAAAGCTGAAACGCCAAGGGCTTTCAGCCGCTTTGCTTAAGTAGGTGCGATTTTCTGGCCTCAGACCTGTGAACACATTTTCGTCGGGGGGGGGCTGGCGGCAGATGATGACTCATACGATGCCCCGCCCCCCCATGCGTGGTAACCATTGATAAACACGACCGCGCTGCATGGAATGCAATTCGGTTTGCGTAAAGACATTGATGGCAACATGGCGCGATAGCCATTGCTCCAGTACGAGACCGAACAGATACGGACTGATGCCAGAGAAGTTATCTTCGTCAACGGTTAGTTTGCACAAAATGCCACGCCCGTAAACCAGCGGTCCTTTACCAGGCAGCCGTCGGGTAACTGCTTCCACATCCGAACCGATCAATCCTTGAATCTGACGCAGCGCGATAGCATCGTTATTCGGGATGAAGAGACGCAGCAGTTCGCGCAGTGCACGTCCGCCTTCCTGCTTGGGCATTTGCGCTAAAGGCAAATAGTTGATGCCTAATTGTCGGATCAGCCGCCAGGCGGTTTCGCGTTCTGCAAAGGGCGCTTGCGGCGCGCTGGGCGCACGAATGAAGCCGACACTGGTGACAGGGATGGAATCGGCAACGGACAGGTCGGAGATACCGTTGCGCGGGACCAGACTGGGCAGATCACGATTAGTAAGCAGGCTCTGCACCGAAAGGTATCGAATATTCTCTTTTAACGGCGCTTCGTGTTGGTCTACGAGGGAGACAAACACTTCGGTACTGATATAGGGTGTGCGTGTTCCGTATTTTCTGGCAGCATCAGAGGGAAGACGACGTTCACGACGTATCGAGAAGTAATGCCCAAAATTGCCTTCATCTTGATTCAGTGTCTGAAAGAGTGGGCGGAAGGTAATGGATTCGGCGGATTCTGAGCGTTGAGACAGGATTTTTTCTACCGAGAAAACTTCAAAATCCATAGGGCGTGTCCGGTCAGGAATCAGATGGAATTCCGTATGGGCAGAGTTGATTTCGATCCGGTCGGTACGACGTTCGAAAAGGTTGATGATGGGGGTACAGTGCAGCGCAAACTGTCGGGCATTGACATGTGTTGCCAAAGTACCGGGGGGTTTTGAAAGCAATATGACAATTTCCGCTTCTTGTCCGTGGATTCTGGAGAGACCAGGTGCGAGCTGGGTGAGGGCAAAGAAATAAAAACGGCTGGGACAGGCAAAGTATTCATGCAGCAGATTGTGTCCGTGAAAGACATTCCATTGGAGTGGCATCAGGTTCTGATTGGGCGCAAGACCTTCGTGTATCAGAGCTTGTTGCGTTACAACATGTGGATTCTTGGCGATGTTGCCTGGCAACCCCGTGAATGTGGCGAGCGCAGAAGTGTGTAGCAGTTCAAAGATGTGCGAAGCAATTGATTCCGCACCGCACAGGTAGAACGACAGTTGATCAAGTCCCGCGAGATTGGAAAAGTTGTATTTGCCGGTGATGCCCAGGGTTAATCGCAATGCGCCTTCAACGCGCATATGCGCGGGCAGGTAGCGATCCAGATTGGGAATGTCTGGCGGTGTGGCCGTTAATTTGGCTTCCCGGATTTCAAGTGGCCAAAGCATGACATCCTGACTGCTGCGAAATTCGCAAGCAGTTTGCTCACCTTCAGGGACTTTCGAGCGAAACATCGTGTGCCGGGGAACCTTGAAACCGTGGCTGAAATCCCCTTCTTTCTGGCTGGGATGGAGTTGTGCTACCGCCATTGCGGGCGTGGGACAGACATAGTTCGGATAAATGACTTCGAGCAAATGCTGGGTGAAACGTGGAAATTCCGCATCCAGTTTGATCTGCATTCTCGCGGCCATGAAGCAAAAAGCCTCAATCAGTCGTTCGACGTAAGGATCAGCAACCTCAATGCCCTGCATTCCCAGTCGATTTGCAATTTTGGGATGCTGCTGTGCGAATTCTCCTGCCATTTCGCGCAGGTAAGTAAGTTCACGATTGTAATACTCAAGCAAAAGCGGATCCATGGATGTCCGATCATTCTGACTAGCGTAACGGGAGAAGCGACAGGCGACTGCTTTCCAAATCTACAGAGCTTTGCACCAGAAATTCAATCGGATACGGATCGGCATGGACGAGTGCACTGATTTCAAACTGGAGGATATTGTAGTGATGCGACGATTCACCATTGGCAAGCGGAATGACACTCAGGGAATCCGGAAGTAATCGAGGTTCAAAATTGAGAATGGCACGTCGGATGATCCGTTCAATATTTCGCCATTTTTTTTCCGAAAGATAACCCCCGGCCAGTGGAGAAATTCCGTAATTGATCGTTGAGGCTTCCGCGACCGGGAATGCTTCCAGATTGATGGTGTTGGCGATATTGACGGTGTTGAGAAGGTAGCCCAAATCGCGATAGATGATCTGAAGCAGTTCATTTTGGGAGAGAGAAATTTCTGATGCCAGTTCAGTGCGACGATGTGGCGCATCATCGCGTAGCCGGTCAAACAAGGTCGGCAGCAGGTGCGCGTAAGGACGAATCGGCATCGGCGCAGATTTTGGTTCTTTTTGAAGGGTATGTGGGTGATTGCGCTGCATTGTGAAAAACTCTTGGTCGGATTTATCGGATTCAAGCGGATGCGACAATCTGGAATGTCAGTTCCCGGAGATCCAGAAGGCTGAGATCTCCGCCATCAGTCATCCAGGTTTTTTGACCCAGAGCGATGATTCCGGTTTTCCCTTCGTCTTGCCAGACCGTTTCACGAGACAGACGGATAGCATCTTCACCATGCTCGGAACCGGGGTAACGCGCAGGAATATAGGCTTTTAACACAGACCCGTCATGTAATGTGCAATCCGCTCTCACCCACAACAAATCCAGAAGTCCACTCGGAGCATGCAAGCGTAAACTGGACAGATCGCTGAAGGGGCACCAACGATACATACCAGCCACAATCAACTCACAGACAGGCCCCAAGCGGGTGTCACTATCAGAAATCCATCCAAAAGGCATACCATCGACATCTCCGGGAGAGTCGACAGCTTGCGACAAAGCCAGTTCTCGCGCTGCATCGGCTTGGTCAAGCCTGTTTTCGGAAGCCCCATGCAAGGCTTCCAGGAGAAGCGCAATCCATTCCGGTGGCTGATCCATGATGTAACCAGGCGTACTTTTGCCAGCAAAAACTTCGGCACGCTGGGCTTCACTACGAATCAGTCCGCGTATTACCTGCGCTGTCTGCTCGCGCTCCGGGTCTATTTGCACGCAGGTCTGCAATTGTTTGAGCGCACGATCCCAATCGCCCATGAGACAAAGCATCTGGAACAACAGCCAACGCTCACGAATGTCGTTGGGATTGCTGCGAACGCTTTCCATGACACGCTCCAGCGCTCCTTGCATGGAATCCTGTTGCAACCATGCGTTTAACGTTGCGCTTGGGTGATTTTGTTGCGTCTTGATGGCAATATCATGATTGATGGTAGGCGTCATGGTGCTCTGGCTTCCTTTCTTCCGGGATGTCTGACTGAAAATCGCTCCGTACTTCTTCCGGCTGATAGTGGCTATCCATGCTTACACGGTGATGGTCGTTCCGAATGATAGCGGAAATATGCCCCGCCTTTTTTTTGCCACCCGCCAGAACCCCTTGGGCAAACAACGACAACACCTCATCCGAGGCAGCCGGATCGGTGATTTCCAGGGCTTGAAAATCGTCAATCTTGAAATCATCCAGGATATCCTGAATGGTTAGCGGACCAGATACGATGTCCTCCAGTGAATGATGCGCGTCAAGCCCTTGCACCAGTTCAGCAGGGGATTGCACAGTGTAATTCATTGGTTCAGGCGCTTCCTCGCCCCAATGTTGCTGGTGCAGATAATCGGGGTTCATAATCACCTTGGCATACTCGTCGGAGAGGTGCGCCAGGATGTCGGCATCTTTTCCCGGAAACCGTGCAGGAAACTCCGTTTGGGGAGGGGTTGTCGCTGGAGTCGAATCAGGTGAAAGAAGGATGGTTGAGTCCGGAAGTGGCGCGGCGTCGAGATAGGGAATATGAACCCCCACCATATCGAAAGGATCGTCTTCGTTCCCCGGCGCTTGCCTACCTGCCAGCGTACTCAAGTCGAAAGTATTCGTCTTTGCCTCTTCAACACCATCAATCAACGCCGGGTCTGGAGACGAAAACAGGGATGCCTCGGCAGCAGTGATCACCTGGAGCCGCAGCAAGCCAATTTCGACACAATCCCCCAGACCCAGAGGCAATGGTTTACCGCGTACAAGACGATGGTCATTGACGGAGCAAGCCCAGATCTCACCATGACAACTGATCCGCCAGAGTACAGAAGTTGTGGAGACATCTTTTTGAAGATTGATCCTGGCTTGTTGCAAAATCTCGCGTTCACTGTCTGTCAGAGGGAATCCGAGCAAGGTAACCGCTTCACCTGCCGCATCCAACGCGGCACTTGCGGCAAAGCACAAAGCCGTTCTTCCCGCGCTTTCTTGTGAACGTACAACACTCAGGCATAACTCATTGCCCATGATGATTTCCCTGGCGAATTCTCTGAATCAACGGAGGTTTTTAGAAAGCGGGAATTTTACAGGCATCTAGTGTTTTGTACAGCAATAGCATGAGATGTCCGTTTCTGTCCCATTGGTAGCGGGTTTCTACGTCCTTTTGCCATGTGCCATCCGGGGTGCGTTTGCCGCTTTGTTGGCGGATGACTCTGCCCGCCGCGTCAGTAACGCGCTTGACACGCCCCTGTTCGTCGTATTCCCAGCTTATGGTCTTGCCCGCGTAGCTTTTGATTTGCCCGCTTTCCGTGTAGCTGAGTTGTTTCTTGCCGCCCTTGGCGTCCGTTATCTCAATCGGCTGGTTGTCTTTGTCGTATTTGTATTCGGTTTTGTTGCCCAGCGGGTC
>BNUD01000110.1 GCA_025997095.1 Betaproteobacteria bacterium
CGTCTGGATCGCCTTGACTTCATCATACAGGGTAAATTCAGGGGAAGGATCATCTTTCTTTTGTTGCAGCGGCAGCGTCGGATCGTAATTAATCATCGTAAAATGCGTCCCCAGCACAAAGGGAACGCCGTCTTGCTTGTGTTCTTTCCCCCGCCGCAGCAGCGCCTGCTGTTCTTTGCTTGCAGACGCCGTACTGACGAACGGTATTCCCTTGATTTCCGCCAAAGCCAGAGCGATTTGTCGGGCGAAACGTTGGGGGTTTTTGAGAAAGGCGTTTTGTGGACCATTCAGCAAGGATTGCTCGTAGTGGGTGAACCGCTGTTGCCGGGAAAAATCTAGCGTGGTATTCCAGAGCAAGGTCGCTGTTTCCGTAGCTTGACCCGACAAGCTTGGGGAAACAGGATCGGGGGCACTTAGCGGAACAAATGGCAAGGCGGCGAACGCTGGAATCCGCAAGAGGAAGCGGCGGCGGGTAGGGTTTGAGGGTTGTTGTGTGGACATGAGTATTTTGGGTTTATCTGGGCAGGAGCTTGATGTTGCTGCCTTCGGTAACAGTGACATGACCGCTGATTTTACCGCCTTCTCTGACTCGTACATCCTGTTCCTTGACTTGCGTTCGAGAAACATCCAGCTTCATGAGCGAACAGCCGATGATTTCCAGTTTGCCAATTCTGCCGTCACGGATGTACACCTCGCCCAGTTCGCAGTTTTCTATTCGTAAGTGTTCCGTCTGCGCCCAATCCGCCCGTAAATGCGGAATTTTGCAGTTTTTGATGACGATTTGCTTGTTCGGGGGCGGGTCGTCCCATTTCGTGATGGGTTTTCTTTGCCGAATAATATCTATCGGCTTGCGTCCGCAGGTGAGATTTTCAAGCAAGGTATGGGTCGGCGTGTCTCCTGAACACTCAAAACTGTATTCTTCTCCTCCATTGCCCAAAAAATCGCAGTTACGAACGATGAGCTTGCCTTGGTAGTCCGCAGCAGCACGAAGAAAACCCTCTTTGATGTCTTCGAACAACGCATCACCACGAATCACCGATCCCTGTAACGCAAATGTCCGTAGCTTGCACCGTCGCATGGTGAAGGATTGAAGCCGGGCATTGATCATCTCCGCGCCACCCCGCAAGTCGCAATCTTCTATCAGAAAATCTGAGTAGGGCATCTTGCTTTTGTCGCTGTACATGGCAGGAGAAGCGGTATCGAGGCTGCCGTTACTGACAATGCAATTTTTGAGTGTCAGCTTCTTGTCTCCTCCCCAAGCAATATTTCTTGTTTTACAGCCCATAAACATCACTTCATTACCACTGAGAATACTGCCCATATGATTCGGGTCGCTATTGGGATTGGTGAATTTACATTCTTCAAAGATGAGGTTTTTGCTTTCCCAGTCAAATCCTAAATGGGATTCCCCTTCTATATTACAGCGCACAAATCGAACATCAAGCGTCTGTCCAAAACCAAAATTTCCCCGGAAACGGCAATCAGTGAAAGTACAGTTGATTAGCCAGTCCAATTGTATGGTGTGTGCACTTGAAAAATCACAGTCAACAAAATCAAAGTATCCCCAGCTTCCATCGAATCTTTCGCCAGAGAAATCAAAGTTTTTGATGGTGATACGTTGCTTGCCCATCTGTTTAACGCGCAAGAATCCATCCTGAAGATAGTCGAAAATTTCACCGGAATTACTGATTTTCATGGCATCACTTCCTGTTCATCATCCATTCGAGTACAACCTGTAAGCGTACAGATCCATTGTCGGCAACATAGCATATTCGTTCGTACCATTTCAATATGGATTATCCGGCTTGCTAGTTGCCTCTTCAGGAGTTTTTTTCTTACTATTGATGACATCCCTTGCCCAAGGATACCCTTTTTCTCCAAAATACGTTGCTAAAAATGCCCAGTCGGGCACTTCGCCTCTTTCTCCTTCTGGTCTTCTGAAAAAGAACTGAATATTTGTGCTTTCTCCACCCAACACAGGTTTCATGTTGCTCTCTTCCATCCCGATTTCCAGTGGAAACACCCATGCATCCAGTTTCATATCATCCGACCAGCCAAACGGTGGTTTTTCAAGCGGAATCACGCAAAAGGCATTGCGGGTGCAGCGCCAGATTTTATGCGCTATCCGGGTTTGCTCCTTGTCCTGCATGGTCGTCACCTGAGGTTCCTGGAAACGAGCATCGTCGCAGGAGAGCAAGGTCGCTTCCAGCATTGATTTTTGGGTATCATCCTCAAATGAGATATGGTAGTGTCCATCTCGCGCCCAAAACCCTGTGTCTGGTTTGACCGTTGGCTTGATGGATTGCCAGGAACCGGTAGGTGTATCTTTTTTACTCTCGCCTTGCTCCACCTTAAACACCCAGACGCTCATTTCTTCCATCTGAAGACAGTTGAGTTTTTGTACCTGTTTGCTCAGGGTGATATGGGTAATCCCGTCAAATTGTGCTTTTCTGATATAGGCGCTGTAACCCTGTGCAGATGAGGGCGTAAAAATCAGTGGTGCTTTGTATTCGCTCAAAAGTTCCCGGCTCAGGATTTGCAGGAAGTCAAGCGCAACGCACAAGCGGGGCTGCTCGTTGTTTTGAGGACGATTGGTCAATATCTGAGTGATGGTCATTTTTCCCGTATCCACAAACATCCCTGACGGCGGACGCAGTGTCCAGCCAGTCAGTTCATCTTCCAGATTCTGCACTTCTATGGGGTCTGTACTGGCGAGTTTCGGAGAGGTCTTCCATGATGCAGACGCCGTACTGACGAACGGTATTCCCTTGATTTCCGCCAAAGCCAGAGCGATTTGTCGGGCGAAACGTTGGGGGTTTTTGAGAAAGGCGTTTTGTGGACCATTCAGCAAGGATTGCTCGTAGTGGGTGAACCGTTGCTGCCGGGAAAAATCTAGCGCGGTATTCCAGAGCGAGGTCGCTGTTTCCGTAGCTTGACCCGACAAGCTTGGGGAAACAGGAGCGGGGGCACTTAGCGGAACAAATGGCAAGGCGGCGAACGCTGGAATCCGCAAGAGGAAGCGGCGGCGGGTGGGGTTTGAGGGTTGTGTGGACATGAGTATTTTGGGTTTATCTGGGCATGAGCTTGATGTTGCTGCCTTCGGTAACGGTGACATGACCGCTGATTTTACCGCCTTCTCTGACTCGTACATCCTGTTCTTTGACCTGCGTTCGGGAAACATCCAGCTTCATGAGCGAACAACCGATGATTTCCAGTTTGCCAATTCTGCCGTCACGGATGTATACCTCGCCCAGTTCGCAGTTTTCGATTCGCAAGTGTTCGGTTTGTGCCCAGTCTATTCGCAAATCTGGGATTTTGCAGTTGCGGATGACAAGGGACTTGTTTTGTGTCTTGGGTAGCCGTTTTGCCTCTGCCATCTTTTCAGGTGCGCCGGAAATATTGGCAGGACGAGAACTACAGGTAATATTTTCAATCAATGTATAGACAGCAACAATACCGGGACACTGAAAGCTGTATCCGTCGTAAACATGATAAAAAGAACAATTCCTTACGGTGAGCTTGCCACAGAAATTGCTTGATGTCAGGCGTAAATGTCCTTCCTTGATGTCCTCAATCAGCACATCGCCCAATACCGTACTGCCCATGGTTCTAAGTATCCCCACCTTGCTGTTCCTCAAGGTGAAGGATTGAAGTTGGGCATTGCTAATCTCCGCACCGCCCCGCAGATCGCAGTCTTCTATCAGAAAATCTGAGTAGGGCATCTTGCTTTTGTCGGAGAATGTGGCGGGGGAGGCAGAATCAAGACTGCCGTTATTAACCGTACAATTTTTGAGCGTTAATTTCCTGTTCCCCCCCCAAGCAATATTGCGTGTTTTACAGCCGATGAACATTATTTCACCAGCACTGCCAACACTGCCAATATGATTCGGGTCACTATTGGAATTAGTGAATTCGCAGTTTTCAAAGACGAGATTCCGGCTTTTCCAGTCAAAACCGATATGGGATTCCCCTTCTACTTTGCAATGAACAAAGCGGACATTTATTGTCTGACCAAGACCAAAAATTCCCCGAAATCGACAATTGGTAAATGTGCTGTCCGTAAGCCATTTCAGCATAATTGTATAATTGCTCTCAAAGCTACAATCGACAAAATCGAAGTATTGCCATTCGGCACCGCCAAATCTTTCGCCAGAAAAATCGACATTTTTGACAACAATAACCTGAGAGCCTGCCTCTTTAGTGCGCAATTTGCCATCTTTGAGATAGTCGTAAATTTCTCCAAATTCACGAATCTTTTTCTTCCCGAACGCCAGCGCCGTTTCCGGCAGCAATGGCAAAACCAGCAGTGTCGGAGTGTAGGCAAGAAAGCGGCGGCGGGTGGGATTTGAGGGTTGTGTGGACATGAGTATTTTGGGTTTATCTGGGCGTAAGCTTGATGTTGCTGCCTTCGGTAACAGTGACATGACCGCTGATTTTACCGCCTTCTCTGATCCGCACGTCCTGTTCTTTGACTTGCGTTCTGGAAACATCCAGCTTCATGAGCGAACAACCGATGATTTCCAGTTTGCCAATTCTGCCGTCACGGATGTACACCTCGCCCAGTTCGCAGTTTTCTATTCGCAAGTGTTCGGTTTGCGCCCAGTCCGCTCGCAAGTGAGGAATTTTGCTGTTTTTGATGAGGGCGAATTTATTGCTTGCTACGGGAAGCCAATCGCTTTCTTTCATTGCCCCGCCTGAACAAATTACATCAACAGGCGCGGAGCCACATTTGATGTTCTCGATAATAGAACGCGCCGGAGTATCTATGTTGCATTTGAAGCTATGACCTTCCCTTTGAGCATAAAAAGAACAGTTCCGCACAGTCAGACTATTGGTAACCGTCGTGCTGGCAAGAGAAATGAACCCTTCATGGATGCCTTCAACCAAAACAGCATCCCGAATGGTTGAACGCCATGTTTTCAATATCCCCACCTTGCTGTTCCTCAAGGTGAAGGATTGAAGTTGGGCATTGCTAATCTCCGCACCGCCCCGCAGATCACAGTCTTCTATCAGAAAATCTGAGTAGGGCATCTTGCTTTTATCGGAGAATGTGGCGGGGGAGGCAGAATCAAGACTGCCGTTATTAACCGTACAATTTTTGAGCGTTAATTTCCTGTTCCCCCCCCAAGCAATATTGCGTGTTTTACAGCCGATGAACATTATTTCACCAGCACTGCCAACACTGCCAATATGATTCGGGTCACTATTGGAATTAGTGAATTCGCAGTTTTCAAAGACGAGATTCCTGCTTTTCCAGTCAAAACCGATATGGGATTCCCCTTCTACTTTGCAATGAACAAAGCGGACATTTATTGTCTGACCAAGACCAAAAATTCCCCGAAATCGACAATTGGTAAATGTGCTGTCCGTAAGCCATTTCAGCATAATTGTATAATTGCTCTCAAAGCTACAATCGACAAAATCGAAGTATTGCCATTCGGCACCGCCAAATCTTTCGCCAGAAAAATCGACATTTTTGACAACAATAACCTGAGAGCCTGCCTCTTTAGTGCGCAATTTGCCATCTTTGAGATAGTCGTAAATTTCTCCAAATTCACGAATCTTTTTCTTCCCGAACGCCAGCGCCGTTTCCGGCAGCAATGGCAAAACCAGCAGTGTCGGAGTGTAGGCAAGAAAGCGGCGGCGGGTGGGATTTGAGGGTTGTGTGGACATGAGTATTTTGGGTTTATCTGGGCGTAAGCTTGATGTTGCTGCCTTCGGTAACAGTGACATGACCGCTGATTTTACCGCCTTCTCTGATCCGCACGTCCTGTTCTTTGACTTGCGTTCTGGAAACATCCAGCTTCATGAGCGAACAACCGATGATTTCCAGTTTGCCAATTCTGCCGTCACGGATGTACACCTCGCCCAGTTCGCAGTTTTCTATTCGCAAGTGTTCGGTTTGCGCCCAGTCCGCTCGCAAGTGAGGAATTTTGCTGTTTTTGATGAGGGCGAATTTATTGCTTGCTACGGGAAGCCAATCGCTTTCTTTCATTGCCCCGCCTGAACAAATTACATCAACAGGCGCGGAGCCACATTTGATGTTCTCGATAACAGAACGCGCCGGAGTATCTATGTTGCATTTGAAGCTATGACCTTCCCTTTGAGCATAGAAAGAACAGTTCCGCACAGTCAGGCTATTGGTAATCGTCGTGCTGGCAAGAGAAATGAACCCTTCATGGATGTCTTCAACCAAAACAGCGTCCCGAATGGTTGAACGCCATGTTTTCAATATCCCCACCTTACTGTTCCTCAAGATGAAGGATTGAAGCTGGGCATTGCTAATCTCCGCACCGCCCCGCAGATCGCAGTCTTCTATCAAAAAATCTGAGTAGGGCATCTTGCTTTTGTCGGAGAATGTGGCGGGGGAGGCGCTTCCCAATTGAGAACCAACAATCGTGCAGCCTTTCAGGGACAACGCTTTGTGTCCATCCAGAGAGAAGTAACGTGCTTTGCAGTTGCGTAACAATATTTTGCCTTCGCAGTTGATCGCATCTGGATGATTAGGGTCGCTATCCGGATTGATAAATTCGCAATTTTCAAAAACAAGACCATCTGTTTGCGAATCGAATATTAGACCAGATGGATTTCCATCGACTTTGCAGCGTGAGAAAAGAACCTTTTTAGCGCCTCCCATATCAAAAATACCACTAAAATGACAATTAGTGAACGTACAATTGTTCAACCAGTCGAGCCTAATATCCCAGGTACTTGTGAAATCGCAGTCAACAAAATCAAAGTATCCCCAACTTCCACCGAATTTCTCGCTAGAGAAATCAAAGTTTTTGATCGTGATGCGTTGCTTACCGATTTTTTTAATCCGTAAATTTGCGTCTTTGAGATAAGCGTAAATTTCATCGGAATCACGGATTTTCATGGCGTTACTCCCTTTTCATATGGGTCTTCCGGCTTGGTTGTATTTTCATCAGAGGAAGAAGTTTCTTTGGCAGGATAAATAACATCTTTTACCCAAGGATACTTCTTACTAAAGAACTTCGCTCTGAACCACCAATCCGGCACCTCGCCCCGTTCGCCGTAGGGGCGTTGAAAATAGTCCGTATTGGGGGGCGCAACTTGCGCGAGGAGACCGCTGCG
>BNUD01000111.1 GCA_025997095.1 Betaproteobacteria bacterium
AGCGTCCGATAACTGAACATCTCCCCCTGACTTATGTCTTGCCCACGCATTGATTGCTCCCGGTTCTCGAATGGGTTAATTATAACATATACATAATTTGGGGCGGGGTTTTTCAACATCCTGTTAAGGGCGCAAAAGCCAAGGGTTATCCGGTTTCTGCGATTTTTCCAACCCGATTGTTCCACTCACATCGCATATTGGCGTGATTCGCGGCAGCATCCGCCAAAAAGTGCGCCAAACGGTAAATTCGGCATGACGCACCACGCCAGCAGCCGGTAACGCTCGCCCGCATGGTAAAGCAGGGCTTCCTGCACGATTTTGGCGATTGTCGGATTTTGCAAGACACATGACCCCAGGCCTGAATCCAGCCATTGTTCGATGCGTATGCGGCGTTGTTCCGCTTGTTGATTTTCCGGAATCGTCTTTAATGCTTGTTCGAGTTGGCGCAACTTCTCTTGCGGTAGTGCATCCGCCAGTCGGAACGTGACCGACTGCACAAGATCTGGCGCATCACAGTGCGGCAAATAGCCTCCGGCGTACCAGCCCCTGGGGGCGATGGCGTCCTCGCTCCCGGCATTTGTCACTTGCGGGCGGCGCATACAGGCGCGTCGTTGCCTGCCCAGGTCAGCAGATAATGCCTGACGCCCATGAAATGGGAAGCGATATGGTTCAGCGTGCCGCTCTCCTGATCAATGGCGATTGCCTTCTGACTATCCCCCTTCCCTAACGCGCCCAGCATGGCGATGACCAGCAGGTGTTCGCGGGTTTCGGGAGCAAGGTTGTCGGCTTCGGGCATCGCCAATACCGCTTCGGCTTCCTTTTGCATGGCTGCCACATCACGCGCTGCCGCTGCCGCATAACTGCGCAGCAAGGCGGCTGCCAGAGGCGAGCGAGTTACTTTGGCAGGCAACCAGTTCGGCACAGGTTTCCAGATGTCTGCCAAATCTTCGGCGGGCAATGCGCCAATGGAGTTTTCCGCCAGCATACTCAGGGCGGCGCTCCAATCCTGTATCTGTGCCGGGGTATCCAGGCTGGCGGTTTGCTGCACGGTGGAGAGCGCGTAGCCGATGGCTTGCGTATTCAGCGCCATGTTGCGTTTGAGTTCGACGCCGACGCGCCCTTGCCGGATGGCCTCTGTGACTTGCAACGCCTGAAAACGCCGGGTACTGAATGTACTGAGCGGATCTCCCGCATTTTTCGATTTGGAGCCGGATGGAACACGGCAATCCAGAATGTCCAGTACGGGCAAGCCATTGCTGACCAGGCTGGAGAGGAAGGAGGCGGTCTCATTTCGGAAGCGCGTTCCGGGGGCGTTGAGCGACACATTCGGGTAATAATCGGAGTGAATGGGGGCATCGAACAAACGCGCATACTGACGAATCACTTCACCCCCACCAATCCGGCGCAGGGTGATTTCGTCCATATTGCCAAGCCCTACCCGGCGCAATTCCGCCGCCAGCCCCGCTTCGCGCCAGGGCGCATCCGAAAAGGGGCGCACCAGTTCTGTTTTGGGCGCGAGAATCAGCAGGTCGCCATCGTTAATTGCATAAATCTCGGCATTCGGAAATTCGTTGACCAACGCCGAGAGCATGGTGGCCACCAGGGGATCACTGATTTCATAGGTATGCAGCCACTGCACCAACACGCCATCCTCTTTGAGGTGTTTTTTCAGGAACTGATAAAACTCGACGGTAAACAGGTTGGCGACACCGCTGACCCAAGGGTTGGAAGGTTCGGAAACGATGGCGTCGTACTGGCGCCCACCCGTCGAGAAAAAAGTACGGGCGTCGTCGATGCGGACATGCGAGCGCGGATCGTGATAGGCGCGCTCGACGCGCTGACCAAATAATTTGGCGGCGTCGTACATGACCTGTTCAATTTCAATCGTGTCGACATTCTGCGGCACGGAACTACCCAATACCGTATGTGTGCTTAAACCGGAACCCCAACCAATGAGGGCAATTTCTTTGGGGGCCGGGTGTGCGATCAAGGGCATGGCGCCCAGCATGAGCATGGTAATTTCGTCAAATGCGGGCGGTCGGTTGATGGGTGTCATGGCGGCATCGGATTTGCCATTGGTCACAATGGACAGCGAATCGTTAAGGCTGCGGATGGCGACGGTGGCGGTTTTACCGTCCTTCAGGAAGGGAACAGCGTAATTTTCATTCGGTCGCGCTTCCCCGGTACGAAACACGCCGGAGGTTTGCACGTTGGGGTCAAGCTGCCCCAGTTGCACACTCACGCCCAGCGCGATGAGCAGACTTGCCACGGCAGCGGCAAACCCTGGCGTTGCCCGTGCCGGACTCAAGATTCGCAAAAGATACAGCCCCAACAGCACATCCGTCATCGCCGCCAGCATCAGCCCCAGTTTGACGCCCATGACGGGAATCAGGACGTGCACCATGATGATGACGCCCAGAATGGAACCCAAGGTATTGGCGGCGTAAATGCGACCAATGGCGCGTTCGTCGGCTCCGGCGCGCAGCAGCGCCATCGTAAACAGCGGCAGGGTCATGCCCGCGAAAAAGGCGGCGGGGAACATCACGGATAAAGAGATGATGGCGGTGCCCAATTCAAACAGGGTGTAGCCGTTATCGGTTTTTGCCAGCCCTTCCATCATCCAGCCCACCCAGTGAAAACTCTGGGCAAACACCGGGATGGAGAGGAGCGCGGCGACGCCCATCAGCACTTGCGCGTAACCCACGTAACAAATGGGGTCGCTGATATTGCGGCTGCGACGGCGTATCCACAGACCACCAAACGCCAAGCCCAGAATGAAGGCGGTGAGCATCAGTTCAAAGCTGTGAATGGAGCTGCCCAACGCCTGATTCAGCATCCGTACCCAGCCGAGTTCGTAGACAAACGAGGTTGCGCCGGAGAGGGCGGTCGCCGCGAGCATGATGCGGCTTAATTTGCGGATGGCTTCGGTCTGGGGCGGGTTGTGGTTCGCTACCGGAGAGGCCGCTCTGCTCTGCCCGGCGGATTCGGGCTGCTTGCCTTCCTGCATCCACGCGCTGACCAGCCATGCCGCCACGCCGACCACGATATTCAGCCCCCCCGCCGTCATCACGGTGCCGGGTAACCCCAAGGCGGGCAGCAACAGGAAGGTGGCGGCGAGCGCGCCCAGGGCTGCGCCCAGACTGTTGGTAAAGTAGAGTCCGCCCAGAATTTCGCCGTCTTGTTGCGGGGAAACGCGCAAGTAACCAGCGGAGAGCAGCGGGAAGGTAGCGCCTAACAGCAGGCTCTGCGGCAAAATCAGGAGCGCCGCCGTTATCCACTGATAGGCGTGGGCAAGCGTGGCGTTGTCGAGCAGGGGCAGGATGCTTTCCTGCGAAACCTGGGTATAGGTCTGGAAGACGCTCTGAAACAGTAGCCCCACGACGCCAATCAACAGTTCGACCAGCGCGTAGCCTTTCACCAGTTTTTTCCAGCCCATCGTGCGGCGGCTGATGAACCATGCGCCCACCGCCATGCCACCCATGAAAATCGACAGCACCAGCGTTTGCGCGTAGGCGGCGTGCCCCAGAGTCAGCCCCAGGTATTGCGACCAGACCGATTGATAAATCAGACCGGCAAAACCGGACAAAACGAAAATGGTCAGTAAAATCCGACCTGCGGCTTTGGAGGTGAGCGGGTTCATGAGGTTAAATGCCTATCCGATTTACGGGCGCGATGACAAGACGCCGTCGCTCCCAATTTGCGTACTTGAACAGGGGCGTCATCGTATGAGAACACTGCCAAAAAGTACAGACCTCTTCTGCAAGGTCATCGACAACCTGGGCGACATCGGCGTGTGCTGGCGGCTGGCACGGCAGTTGGCGGTGGAGCATGGTTTGGCAGTGCGGCTGTGGGTGGATGAACCCGCGCCGCTGGCGGCGCTGGCGCCGGATGATGTGGCGGGGGTGCGGGTTTGCCTGTGGTCGGAGCCGTTGGTGTTTGAAACGGTTGCGGATGTGGTGATTGAAGCCTTTGGCTGTGAATTGCCGGAAAATTATGTGCGGGCAATGGCAGCGCAGCCGTCACCGCCCGTGTGGATTAATCTTGAGTATCTGGGGCTGGAAGACTGGGTGGAAGGCTGTCACGGCATGGCTTCACCGCATCCACGCTTACCGCTCACCAAACATTTCTTTTTTCCGGGGTTTACGGCACGGACGGGCGGCTTGTTGCGGGAAACGGATTTGTTGTCGGGAGCGACGGCGTCCCGCCGTCGCACGATGGCGGGGACGCCGTCGCTCCCGGAGGAAGACCCCTTGCTCGTCAGCCTGTTCTGTTATGACCCCGCACCCTTTGCGCCATTGCTGACAGCATGGCTGGAAGATGACGCGCCGCTTGTCTGCCTCGTGCCGCCGGGCAAACCGCTGGCGGTGGCGCGCGCCTGTCTGCAAGGGGATGCCCCGTGGACGATGGGCAATGTGCGTATCGTGCCCATTCCTTTTTTGTCGCAGGATGATTATGACGAATTGCTGTTCGCCTGCGATCTCAATTTTGTGCGCGGCGAGGATTCTTTTGTGCGGGCGCAGTGGGCGGGCAAGCCTTTTGTCTGGCAGATTTATCCGCAGGAGGAAGACGCGCATCGGCAAAAACTCGACGCCTTTCTTGACCGTTATCGCCCCGACCCTTGCCTTGCCCGTTTCTGGCGCGCCTGGAATGGTCGGGATGCCGATTTCACACAGGATTGGCGGCGGCTGCGGCAGGCGTTGCCGGAAGTGGCGCGGCACAACAGGGCGTGGCGGGAAAAACTGCTCGCGCAAAAAGACCTTGCTTCCGCGCTCGTCAACTTCTGTGCCGCGCGGGTATAATCCAGCGTTTTGTTTTTGAAGAATGCGCTGAAAGATTATGAAAACCGCACAGGAACTCCGCTCCGGCAATGTCATCATGGTGGGCAACGACCCGCTGGTGGTGCAAAAGGCCGAATACAACAAGTCTGGCCGCAACTCCGCCGTGGTCAAGATGAAACTCAAGAATCTGCTCTCCGGCTCCGCTTCCGAAGCCGTCTACAAGGCGGATGACAAGTTTGAAGTCGTACAACTGGAACGCAAGGAAGTGAGTTATTCCTACTTTGCCGACCCGATGTATGTGTTTATGGACGCCGACTACAACCAGTTCGACATCGAAGCCGAGAACATGACCGACGCCCTGAAGTATCTGGTAGACGGGATGCCCTGCGAAGTGGTGTTTTACAACGACAAGGCGATTTCCGTGGAACTGCCGACTTCGGTGGTGCGCGAAGTAACCTACACCGAACCCGCCGTCAAGGGCGACACCTCCGGCAAGGTGATGAAGCCCGCCCGCATCAGCACCGGCTTTGAACTCCCCGTGCCCGCCTTCGTGGAAATCGGCGACAAAATTGAAATCGACACCCGCACCGACGAGTACCGCAATCGGGTGAAATGATTTTTCACGGGGACGCCGCTTCCCTGGGAGCGCCGGCGTCCCCGCCGGCGGTTTTAAGATTTTTCGCGCGGAACCAACCCCGCCAGCGCTCCCGGCAATCCAACCTTTCACAAACGGCGCGAGTCCGTCCAGCATGAACGAAGCCCGCTACAAAATCGTGTTCAACGGTCTGGTGATGATGGAAACGCCGGAAGCAACCGTCAAAGCCAATCTGGCGCGTTTGTTCAAATGTGACCCCGCCCGCATCGAACCGCTGTTTACCGGGCAAACCGCCACCTTGAAGCGCAATCTTGGCGAGCAGGAAGCCAACCGCTATGTGCAGGTCTTGCGCGAGGCGGGCGCGATTGTGCACAAGGAGCTTGAACCGCCCGCCAAATCTGCCGCCGCGCCCGTTGCGCTGGAGCTTGTGGAGAAACCAGAACCTGCGCCACAACCCGCCGCTGACGCCCAAACAACCAGCACAGCCGCAACAAACGCATCCACCGACCCGTTCGACAATACCCCCGCCTGGGCACAGGCACGCCCGCAAGCGCAGGAACCACGCCCCGCCTACAAGTCGCCCACGCAGGAGCTTGCGGAACTGCGCGCGCATGAGGACGACGGCGGCTATTGCGAACTCGATTTCATCAGTCTGGAAGGGCGGCTGGGTCGGCTGCGCTATCTGGCATGGTCAATGGCGATGTGGCTGCTGCTGATTCCCGTGATTATGGTCGGCATCTTTCTCTACACGAAGTTTCCGCCTCTGGCGATACTCGGCGCAGTGGTCGTCGGGATTCTTGCGATTGCGTTCAATTTCACGCTGACCTTCCGGCGTCTGCACGACATCGACATGTCCGCCTGGTGGATACTGCTTACATTCGCGCCCCTTGTGAGTAATTTCTTTGTACTTTTTCTGTTACTCAAAGCAGGCGACGATGGCGACAACGACTACGGTCCACCGCCGCCACCCAACAGTATCGGTGTCATCGTCATGGCAGCAGGTATGCTGCTGCTGATGGCGCTCATGATATTCGGGCTGTTTTATTTATAAATCACCCGTCATTTTCGGCGCCTTCCTGACGCCAGCGCTGGAGGATCAAAATTCGATTCAAGCGCCAGCCTGTCTGTCCGGAACGTGGGTAAACCTCAGCACGAGGGGCTGAGGTTTACCCACAATCCCATATGGATGCCCGTAGGTTGGAAAAGTCGGTGAGCGGCGCTTTGACCGATTGTTCACAACCGTCGGGTTCAACTTCGCTTACCCAACCTGCGCGCTGGGAGCGTGGCGTCCCCGCCATCATACGACGGCGAGACGCCGTCGCTTCCAAAGGACGCTTGCCCAACCCCGTTGTGCTTCACTGAACCGTTCAATGTCGGGTTGTGCCTGCGGCTTACCCAACCTACGAAATTGTCACCTGACCTCTGATGCCTGATCCCTGATGCCGGGCACGGCACGCCGTGCCCCTACGGGGTTTGTCATCCGTCCGGGCGCGCAGGGCAATCGCATGAATGCTAATGAAATCACCAATACCGCTTTTCGTGAGGCACGGCTGTACGGGCACGGCGCGCCGTGCCCCTACTCCCCTTTTCACTCCCTCTCCCCTTGTGGGAGAGGGCTGGGGAGAGGGGT
>BNUD01000112.1 GCA_025997095.1 Betaproteobacteria bacterium
ATCAACTTCACATCGTACGTGGGAATGCCCGCCGGATGCGCCCGCGCAGGCTTGGGTTCGGCGGCGCCAATCACATATTTGAACATCGCCTCGCCCGCCAGCCGGTTGCCCAGATTCTTGGTGCCATAAAATCCGGCGGCGTCCACCGGAATCACCGGCACGCCCCAACGCGCCGTCGCCGCCTTGCAGATGGATTCCATATCGTCGCCAATCAGCGCCGTCACGCAAGTGGCATACACGAACACCGCCGCCGGATGGTAATTTTCAACCGCCTGCTTGATGGCATGAAACAGCCGCTTCTCCGAGCGCCCCATTACCACGTCGGTTTCCGACAAATCGGTGGTCATGCCGATGCGGTACAACGCCGTGCCCGAAGAGCGCGCCCCCCGGTTATCCCAGGAATTGCCCGAACAGGCGATCGGTCCGTGCACGATGTGCGCCACATCCGCAATCGGCAACAAGGCGATCTGCGCCCCGTCAAACGCGCACCCGCCCGCCGCAGCCCCCGGCCTGGGACGGGCGCAACCCGATTTTTCCTTGTGGTTATGGCGACATGCCGGTTCGTCAAACAGCGCCTGAATTTCGCTGGCTCTCATGGCGTTCTCCTGATGGTTGCGTACCATTAGGCAAGACCTGTGCCATGAAATATGTTGTTGATTTTATTGGGTTTGCAAGGGTGTTGTCGGGGTGTGGTTTTGTCGGAAAGGCGACAATTTCATTCAACAAGAGACCGTTGCGTGGCGACGCGAGCCAAAATCAATTTCGCTTTTCAGACCTTGACCCAACAACTGGTTGCAGAAGTACGGTGTGGGATAATTGGCACGGCTTGTGCTGATAGGCACTCATCAACAAGAAATTCACATGAACGACAAAGCTGAACGGAGTTCTGACTTGAACATTTCAACCAAAGAAACTGACGCGCGCACCTTGAATCTGCCATTACCTGTGGAACTTGCATGAACAAGACAGCCATGCCCGCCAACGTAACGCCCACTGACTATGCCAATTGGCTTGCAGACCTGAAATCCCGCGTCGTTGCCGCACGGCAGCGGGCGGCGCTGGTCGCCAATGCCGAGTTGGTTCAACTGTATTGGCAGATTGGTCGGGACATTCTTGAACGCCAAACCACGCAGGGATGGGGCAGTAAGGTCATCGACCGGCTGGCGCGCGATCTGCGGGAAGCCTTTCCCGAAATAAAGGGATTTTCGAGTCGTAATCTCAAGTACATGCGGTTTTTCGCTGAACATTGCCCTGAGCAACAATTTGGGCAGCAGCCTGCTGCCCAATTGCCGTGGTTTCACATCGTAACCTTGTTGGTGCGCCTCTCCACAAACGAAGACCGCGCCTGGTACGCCGCTCAGGCGCTTCAGCATGGCTGGTCGCGGACTACATTGGAATTGAGTATCAAACACCGCGACCACGAGCGTTCAGGACAGGCCGTCACCAACTTTGTGGAGCGCCTGCCCGCACCGCACTCCGAACTGGCGCACGAAACGCTGAAAGACCCCTACCTGTTCGACTTTCTGGGATTGGGCAAAGATGCCCACGAGCGCGAGATCGAGAATGCGCTGGTGCGGCACATTACCCGCTTCCTGCTGGAATTGGGCACCGGCTTCGCCTTCATCGGACGTCAGCATCGGCTGGAGGTGGCAGGTAGCGAATTTTTCATCGACCTGCTTTTTTATCACACGCGCTTGAAGTGCTATGTGGTAGTAGAACTTAAGGCGACGACCTTCAAACCGGAACATGCCGGACAGTTGAACTTCTACCTGTCAGCCGTAGATGCCCAGATCAAGGCGCCCGATGACAAACCCACGATTGGTTTGCTGTTGTGCAAGAGCAAGAACCGGCTGGTGGCGGAATACGCGCTATCTGGCATAGACAAACCCATTGGCGTCGCCGAGTACGATCTGGTGCGCGCCTTGCCCGAACCACTCGTTACCAGCCTGCCGACGGTCGAGGAGTTGGAGAGTGAGCTGGGCGAATTACCGGAGGAAGCTCAACAATGACTCATGCGTCTGCGGATTGGTTGTATGTCGTGTGATGACGATCACACGACATACGGTCGATGCAGCCAGTTCCGCACAATGTCCACATCCCGTTGCGGCAGGTAGGCGAAGCCGTTCAGGGCGTCTTCTACGGTGGTTTGGGCAACCCATTGCGGGATGGTTTTGGTGGTTAAAAGATGGAAGAACCAGGCGAAGGGGTAGCCGGTTTCGCGGTCGAAGGCTTGCAGGGCGGCGTGGAGTTTTAATCCGTTGGCGCCAGGCGCCAGCGCAAAGGCGGGAGGCTTGTCGCCGGGTTTGTCGGTATGGGCGGCAATGGGTTGGGCGCGGTATTGGGTTTGCTGGTAGCGGTCGAGGTATTCGCGGAAGGCGATGAGCCAATGTTGGTGGAAGGGTGCGGCGATTCCGGCGCTGCTGTTTTGCCAGTCATCCAGCAGGCGCTGGATGGGCGGGGTTGCGGGGGATCGGGTGCACATGCGTTCCAACATCGCGCCAACGTGAATGACGCGGCGGAAGTGGTAGTGCGCCGTGGTTGGCAGCGGCGCTTGCAGTCTGGTTTTGATTTCCAGCGGATCAAGGAGTTCGCCAGGGGTGTTCGGCGCGCCTTCACCCAGGCGGTGACTGCCGATTTCCTGCAATTGTTCGATTTCCAGTTGCAGAAAATCCGCTGCGCCTTCGCCAGTTGGGGCGATGAGGTAGTGCGTGCTGCCGATGAAGCGCGTGGCGTAGCGGGGGGTGGTTTCCAGGTCTTCGAGCAGCAGGGCGAGGTCGCCCGCGTGGGCGTCCAGCGCGGCTTCTGCCCAGGTTTCGAGGTTGTCGGCAATGGGGTTGCCTGCGGCATCGACGACGCCGCCCGGACGATACCAGCCGCCGCGACTCAAGCGATGCTGGAACGGCCATTCGGGTTGGGCGTTTGCCAGTTGTGTGAGTAATTCGCCAATGCCGCTGGAAACCGTGGCTTGTTTACAGGCGGTTTGCAGGGCGGGGGCGAGGTTTTTGCAGTATTCCTGCCATGCCAGTGTTGTATTCATGTTTCGTCGCCATCTGGAACCCGCGCGGCGACGACGATGCCTGTGGCAACTTCAAAGTCGCCGGTGAATTCCAGGCAGTGACCGCTGGCGTTGGTGAACAGAAAGAAGAGGAAGGCGGGGGTTGCCAGCGCCGGGGTCAGGCGGGCGGGGATGTCATCTTCGCTGCATTCGGTGAACATCACGCCGGGGAATTTTTCGCGCAAGGCGCTGGCGTTTTGCTGCGGGGCAATGCGGGCAACAGCGGCGAGGATGTCCGGGGTCAGCATGTCAGGCTTCCTCTGCGAGGAGCAATGCTTCCGCCGATTTTTCCGCCAGTGCGTCCTCGTATTTTTGCAGCGAGGCGGCGGGGACGCCCATGATGCGGGCGAGCCAGGGGGGCGGGGTGTTGAGGTGTTTTTGCAGTTGGGCGAGGATGTCCCTTGCCGCGCCGCCTTTGGGGTGTTTGATGGGATGCGCGCCCGCGCGCACCACTTTGGCGGCGGCGGGGCCGCCGATGGATTGCAGGTAGATGATCTGACAGTCGTGGATGAGCGCGGCGCGGGCGGCGTTTTTGTCTTCGCGCTGATCGGCTTCCAGCGTGCCGCGCACGTCGATGAGTTTGATGATGTCCGGGGAGACCTGATAAATCAGGAATCGCTCGCAGGAGCCGAAATGTCCGTCGAGTTGTTCGGCGTGGTTGGAGGCGATGGCGACGCGGATGGCGCGCGGCAGGTCGCCGTCGGCGTAGGGTTCGATGGCGGGCAGGTCGCTGCCTTCGACGCCTTCGCCCTTGAAGCGCTTGATGGCGGCTTTCAGGGCGTCGAGCGTTACGCCGACGACGCAGTTTTCTTCGGCGTGGTCGCCCGCGAGGATGCCGCGCAGGTCTTCTACGGTGACTTGCGCCAGTTTGTTTTCGGTGAGCGGCAGGTCGTAGCGGTCGATTAACGCGCCAACGAAGGCTTTGACATCAAGACCGTTCAGAACGCGCGCCGCATGGGCAATACGCAGGGCGGCTTCGCGGGAGGCGATGGGCGCAGTCTCGGACATATGGGGTAGCTCCTTGTGTGTTCATGAGGCGCGGTTTATGGGAAAGTGCGTCAGGCGTAGGTGATGCTGCCGGAGGGGCAGAGCTCCATGCACTTGGGCGAGTCATGGTCTTCGCACTCGGTACAGGTGTCGGCGTTGACCACGAGGTTGCCTTTTTTGACGCTGATTGATTTTGTGGGACAGACCGGGATGCAGTCGTCGCAGCGGGTACATTCATCAACATTGATGGTTACAGCCATGATGTCACTCCTGGGAATAAGTTGTTGCGTTCAGTCTTCCGCCGCGCCCAGACGTTTGGCGCGCACCGAAACGGGCAGACGCGCCGGTTTGGGGATGGGATCGACGTAGTAGCTGCCACCGTTCTCCAGTTTCAGTTCGCCGCCCCATTTTTCCGGGGCGTCAAACTCGATGCTGTCTATGGCGGCTTCCAGATCCCGCTTGGGCAGGTAAAACACCAGGCCTCCGGCGGGGTTCTGGCGGATCATGATGTTTGCCATGACGATTCTCCTTGACGGCATCAGGGGTCAGGATGCAGGCGCCCGCAAAACTTGCGTGGATGCCGGATTCCCGACGCCTGATTTCTGACTAGCGCACGAGGTCGTAGTTAAAGTCGGTCGTGCCCATGCCGCGCGTTTCATCGTCGAGGCGTTCGAGTACGGCATTGACCAGGGTGGTGAGGATGTACATCGCGCCCTCGTAGCCCAGCGTGGTCATGCGGTGCAGGTGATGACGGTCGAAGATGGGGAAGCCGATGCGAATCAGGGGCACTTCAAATTCCTTGCCTTTGTGCAGGGTGTCGCGCTGGATGAACTTGCCGTAGCTGTTGCCGATCAGGAAATCCGGCTTGTCGGTGAAGCACAGGCTACGCAGGTGCCAGAGGTCACAGCCGGGGTAGGTCTTGGCGTGGATGCCGTAGGGGGAGCTTGCCAGCAGTTTGTCCATCGCCTTCGCCCAACGCTTGGAGCCGTTGTTGCAGAGGATGTGCGTGGGTTCGATGCCCAGTTCGAGCATGAAGCCGACCATGCCGTAGACAAAATCCGGGTCGCCGTAAATCGCCATTTTTTTGCCGTGCAGCCAGGCGTGCGAGTCGGTCATCATATCGACGAGCCGCCCGCGTTCTTTGGTGAGCGAATCGGCAACGGGCTTGCCGGTGGCTTCTGAAACCGCCATCAGAAATTCATCGGTGGCGGAAACGCCGATGGGGATGGTGATTTTGGGCACTTCCTGATTCCAGGTGCCTTCCACGTATTTTCTGGTCTTTTCCAGGCTTTGCGGTTGCAAGAGGAAAGTGGTGATGGCGTTGGGCGCATCCTTGATTTCGGGAATGGTGGTGCCGCCCGCGTACATGCGGAATTCACCGTCGGCGGGGGTGTCGAGCACTTCTTCCGGGTCGCAGAGGAAGGTGTAATCGACTTCCATTTCTTTTAACATGCGCTTGATGACGCGGTAATTGCCGAGATAGGTTTCAAAGCCGGGCACGATGTTGATTTTGCCGTTGCTGCCGACCTTCTTGCCTTCCATTTCATTCAAGGTGAAATAGCGCAGGATGCCTTCTTCCATGTTGTCCCAGCCCGTGATGTGGGAGCCGACGAAAGAGGGCGTGTGGGCAAAGGGGACGGGGAAGCCCTTGTCGATATTGCCTTCGGCTTTGGCGTTGTTGATGAAGGCGTTCAGGTCGTCGCCAATCACTTCTGCCATGCAGGTCGTGGACATGGCGATCATTTCCGCGCCGTAGAGACGGCTGGCGTTGGCCAGACCTTCGTGCACATTTTTCTGCCCGCCGAACACCGCCGCGTCTTCGGTCATGGAATCGGCGATAAAGGCAATCGGCTCCTTGAAATGGCGGTTGAAATAGGTGCGGAAGTAGGCGACGCAGCCTTGCGAGCCGTGGATATACACGAGGCTCTTGTGAAAACCCAGACCGCAGAGCGCGGAACCTAAAGGCTGGCAGGCTTTCGCCGGGTTGATGGTGAGGGCTTCGCGTTTGAAGTTGATTTCCTGATATTCCGGGCTGGTCGTCCAGGCGAAAGTTTCCGCCACTTTGTCGGCGCCGGGGTTTTCTTCAAATTGTTCCCGCTTGTTTTTCAGCGTACTCTTGTATTCGTCATTACGAAACAAGGGGTAACAGGGTTTAATGTGCTCTACGTCTTGCATTTCGTTCTCCTTCGCGGCACCAGCTATTTGTGGATACGCGCTAAAGTTGGCAGGGTCAGGGGGGCGCTTCGGGTTGCTTCGGGGCGGATGACAAACCCGCCCCGCAATGCATCAGGCCGCCTGCTTCAGTGGCTCGGGTTCCTTTTTCAACCAGGGCGGCGTCAGCTTTGTCCAGCAGGGATTATTTAATGTCATGTCCATGTCGCGGGCGAAGATGGCGAAGCCGTCAACCCCGTGATACGGGCCGGAATAATCCCAGGAGTGCAATTGCCGGAAGGGCACGCCCATTTTGTGAAAGACGTATTTTTCCTTGATGCCGGAGCCGATGAGGTCAGGCTTCATGGCATCGACGAAACGCTCGAACTCATAGCCGGTCACATCGTCGTATATCAGCGTGGTATCGCCCATTTCCTTGATGGTGCGGTCATAATCGTCGTTATGGGCGAATTCGTAGCCGGTGCCGACCACTTCCATGCCCAGATCTTCGTAAGCCCCCACGACAAAACGCTCGAATCCTCCAAAAAGTGCATCACCTCCAACCGCAAATCCCTGCCCGGCGTCATGACCATGCGCGGCTGTGCCTACGCCGGTTCCAAAGGCGTGGTCTGGGGACCGATCAAGGA
>BNUD01000113.1 GCA_025997095.1 Betaproteobacteria bacterium
ATATTCAGAAGGTTTTTGCCGATGGCGGCTACACCGGCAAATTGATCGGCTGGACAGCGGCCATGTTTGCCGCAACGCTGGAAATCGTCAAACGAAGCGATGCCGGAAAGTTCGTCGTCTTGCCCAAGCGATAGAGCGTTGAAAGAACCTTCGCCTGGCTGGCGCTCTGCCGTCGCCTCAATCGTGATTATGAAGTCATCCCCCAGCAGTCCGAGTCCATGATACAACTCGCCATGATCCGCTTGCTCGTCAAGCGACTTGCTGATTTTTAAAACAGCTTCTAAGGGCGTAACCATCATCAGGTGGTACAAAGTTCGGGGCAGTTTTGAGCGGCTCACAAATGAAAGCCCTCGACTTTGCCGGGGGATTGTTACTCCATGATAGGGCACTCGTGACACAGGACAGGTTTACATTAAACCAAGGCAAATATGCTATCATACTCATACCTGAAACGATAACTCGGAATTATTATGCGTTACTCTTGGGTGGATCTCACCCCCCGTCGCTTCGAAGAGTTGGCGATGCGTTTTCTCCAAGAAAAATATCCGAAAGACTGGACACTGCTACCCCAGTCTGGTGACGGTAACCGCGATGTCGAGAACGTGCAGAAGGTGTCGACGTTCGGGCAAGACATGGAATTGTTGGAGTGGGCGGAGGCCAAACACACCAACCAAGCAAACCGTCGACTTCAAAAAGGGCAACTCGACCCAACTATCGTTTCAGCTATACTCAACAAGCGGGTTGTCGCGCTGCTGTTCATCTCAAATGGATATTATCCGGATAGCTATATCCCCCGTGCCGAACAGGCATTGATGGGGCGACTGATGGCAGGGCCATATTTTATTGACGGATCGCAGTTGGAGCAGTGGCTGGATCAACATCCGGATCTGGCTGACGATTATTTCTCGAAGATCCCGCAGCAGCCGGAAGAAAATGTCAATCCTCTGGAGATCATTGATGTGCGATTGGTTTCAATGACCGACTACGGTGATGGGCATATGGAGTATCGGGATCGCCTGAAAAGAACGGAGCAGGTCGTCCTGCTGGCCATTGTCCGAGCGATACGACCCATGCGGGTAGGACTGACTTTAGATGCTTCGTGCCTAGAATTAGACCTCAACAAATTTCCGACGAAACTTGAATTGCGCGGTGGCTTGCAGTCTATTCCGCTATGCGTCAAGGCGGTGCTTGAATGCGCCCAAGGCTCGGGTACTGTGTTGATACACAGTGATGGAGCTGACCAGCCTGTGATCGGAAAATTCCACTATGCCATCGGGGCGACAGTGGAGGTGACCTGCGCCAGCCAGATCACTGCCCTGCAGAAACTTCATGAGATTTTGGATGCTCACACAAACCACCCTCGGCCTGGTTGTTTACGACTTGTTGGAGACGCCGCCAGCGGTAAATCCTGGGTGCAGCGGAAGCTGATGGAGGAACACGCCCTCACAGCTAGAGTTCGACGCCTAGTTTTCGGCGCAGCCTCCGGAGAAAATGCGCGAACACTATGCCGCAGCCTGCTATTCCTATCCTTTGGGGCGGCAGCCGATTTCAGCGGTTTGGAGAATGGAGGACGGATACCGACACAAGATCTGCCCATTGACGTGATCAAGTCCCTATATCAAGGAGTTAATACTTCAGACCAAGCGGCGGATGTTTTGGAGAGGCTATTGGCCTCAGAAGAGGTGACAGCAACTTTTACACGGATGGATCGCGGGGATCCCAAAGTGCTGTTACTTGACGACCTTCATAAAGCCGATGAGTTGAGCCTGCGTGTCCTACGCCACATTCTCAAGCGTCTGGCAGATAGCGACAACAGGACACTGTTGGTTCTGGCACATCGATCAGGGTTCAATGCTCTGAACGACAACATCATACCTCTGCTTCGCTGCGATATCCGAATCGATCCTGTGAACGAGGACGATATTCATCGTGCGCTCCAGCAAGTCCTCCCCTCCCCAGTGGTACCGGCTGTTCAGGAACAGACCTGTGAAGTCATTCACAATGTCCTTGAATTAAGTAGCTTCATCGACGGAATTCGGACACGGAATGTCAGCAACAAACACTCAACCTCAGATGTCCTGAACGATGTACGCCACGCATTGGTCGAAGCCTCCGTCGGTCACATTGCCGCACGGCTAAGCGGCAAATCGGAAGAAACTGCGGCTGACCTCGTGGCAATAGTCGAAGGTGGAGTAGAAGACGCATTTCTTCGGCAACGCTTTGGAGACCAAACCGTCGATGCTTTGCTCGACAGTAAACTTTTCCACTTACTGCCAGACAGAAACGGTGCGCTGACGCGGGTTGTGCCGGCGCATGATCTCTTGCAGGAGGCATATCTATCACGACGCGACGTCTACAGTACGAAACTGGCTGAGCACATCGGCTCACTGATGGACACCATGCCGCATCGTCGCCCAGACCTACTGATCCATCTTTGTCGTTGCGGGTCGCATTGGCGTAGACGCTACCTATTTGAAACTCTGAGCTTACGTGACAAGCTGCTCCAGCAAACGTGTTTCGGAAGGGCGCGCGGCATGTCCGAGGCTCTTTACAATCTGCTCCGGCGCGAGGGACGGCGAGCCTTGAGCCTGACCGAGGATCAACACTTGGCGGTACTTTTCGGCTATGCCAACTGCGTCAATCATACCGAAGGATCCGGTTCATCAATGCGCTTTTTTAATGAGACCGCCGAAGCTGCCCATCATTATCCGCGCTCCGTTACTACCGTCGACTATGCTTGCCGTGCTGCTGCGGAGTTATTCAATGTTCGTTTTTGGCAGATTGAAATTGCGTCTCTTTCTGACGATATAGAGATCTTTCTGCGCGACTATGAAAACCTAGACTCTTCGCTGCGGAGCGCAGGCTGGGCTGATGGAATAATGACGGCAATAAACCGTCTGATGATGGTTCATTATCTCAAGGATGAGCCGGATCTCGCACGATTGACTTTCGAGCGAGGCAGGATTTTTGCTGAAAAATTCGCTTGTCCCCATGATCAGGCAAACTTGCTGATGGATGAGGCGAAATGTTTGTTTCGGTCAGAACCCAAACGTGCGCTTGAGCAAATGGAAGCAGCCTTGAATATCTACGAGGACTCTAACACGCAGGTGCGCCGCCTCGCCGTCTGTCGCGCGCAATTAGCTTATTTACGCGCCCGTCTCAGACTCGCTGACATTGCCTTTGCAGAAACAGAGGCTCGTGCACTGGTCGACGCCGGATTCATGCAAGAGTACGCCAACAGTACCCTTCAGGCAGGCGCTGTCTACTTGGTCAGCGGCGATTTGCTGGCTGCACAGGCTCATTTGCAACAAGTAGTGATCCAAAAGAGCGCCCTCCGTCAAAACCCACGGCGTGAAATGCTGTGGCACCATCTTGCCGGGGTCGCTGCTGCCTTGGAGGGCGATGTTGGCACAGCGCAGAAATATTTCCAACACCATCAACAACTGGCACAAAGACTTGGTCTGTCCTATCGTGAGATAGCCACACATAATCTCAGGATTATTCATCTGTCGCCGGATAGAGCCGTCTGGGCAGATGACCCGATTAGTGCTGCTTTCTGGTTGGATCCAAGACTGTGGTGATCTAGTCGAGCAGCTCGCTCATGGTGATAACATTGCCATGGCAGTCAAGGAGCATGTCATTATTGTGCGGTCGCTCGGCGAACCACAGCCGGTTGGAACTGACCTGAGAGAAGTGATCGGTGAGAAATAGCAGAGGGGCGTGGCAACGATGCAACTCGGCGCTCAAAGTGTCTTGGAGGATCAGTGTGTGACCACGCAGTGTCGGTCTCGCGACCGTTTCAGCGTGTAACGTTAGTGCATCGAGCGTTTCGTACCAGAACCTGTTAGTGCTGGCATCAATTGTGAGATACCGAGTGTTCATATGCTCTCGCAATAGTTGTTGCCCTAAAAGATCGTCGAGGTCACGGCGGATACGGTCATGCCAGCGAGACCAAAATAGGGCATCTTGCTGATGCTCGTCGGCAGGAAAATGCCGTCGAGAGCCACCTTGCAAATGATGAGCTTGACTTTCTGGAATGTAGAGACAACGTCGACCTTCAAGATTCAAGCGTAACGCTAACTCCATACCTTCATAGCAGTTCAGGTAAATTTCATCGAAGCCACCGAGCCGCATGAAGTCGGCGCGGCGTACAGCGTAGTAAGCTGATGTCAGGGCTTGCCGCTCGGTACGTCGATGAACGATTGGCACGGACAGTGGTCGCCCCATCAAGGCGTGTCGATTAAAAAAGTTACCGAAAATATGCCCACAACTCTGTACCCTTCCAGTCTGCGGATAGGTGAGTAGCCCTTGGGCGATGCCAATTTCTGGATTTTCCAATAATGCATTGGCAAGCATAGTGATCGCACCAGGGGCAGGGAAAACGTCTGTGTTGATAAAGATTAGCACTGTGCCGGAAGCCGCCTCGGCTCCAACATTGTTGGCGGAACTGTAACCTTGAGGTGTGTCGTGGAAGATTACACGCGGTCGAAGACATTTTTCGTACCTTTTAATGGCTTTATGCGTTCCCATGTTCGTATCGCCGTCGCATACCAGAACCAGATCGAATTCTTCGTGTTCACGCAATGTTGCCAGACGAGCAAGAAAATTGTCAGTCAGTTCGGGAGGATTCAGAATGCTAGCGACAAGGCTGATATGATTCATAATAATTCCGAGTTATCGTATTCGGTCTCCCATTGTACGAATCAGCGCCGCCAGCAGCCCTTGGTCAGAAACATGAGTGTAGATTTCTGTAGTGGATATACTGTGATGCCCCAGCAGTTTCTGAACGTAGCGAATATCAAGGCCTGACTCGATCCAGCGGGTTGCACAAGTATGGCGTAGCATGTGAGGAGTAACATGACGCTCAATGCCTGCACTCAAGGAAATTTCCTTCAGTGATTTGCGTACTCTTGGCGGAGTAAGGTCAAGCCCCGATCCTGTGACGAACAGTCTGGTGCTGTTGGCAGAAATTTTTTTTCGTTTACTGAGATATTGTTTCATCATGCGCTGAAGAACCGACGACAGGATGTAAACGATCCGCTGGCGATTACCTTTCCCGTGAATCATCAAGGATTGGTCGGACAAGGATAAATCGTCTAGCGATATGTTTGATAGTTCGCCAACACGAATTCCCGTCTCCATGAGCAAATGTATTGCTGTCTTGCGGCACAGCACATCAAAATCCGGTTGCTGTTCAGGTAAGGTAACGGCTTTCTGCAGCAATGCGGTATGTGAGTGATCCAGAGTTCTCGGCAATCGACGAGGAAGGCGAATTCTTTCGTTCAAACCGAAGAATGGGTTCGATGTGATGATATTTTCTTCGCATAGCCAGCGAAAGAGTAGTTTAAGTGTCGCCAGACGGCGTTTGATCGAACTCTCCTTCAGGTCGCGTTCTTCCCGTGAGTACCTGATGTATTGACGAAGGTGCTCTTTGGTAATTTCGACATTGGGGGCAGTGGTTTCAAAGAAATTTCTGGCATCGTTGAGGTCGGAAGCGTATGCCCTGAAGGTGTGCTTGGATAAGCTAATCGCGGAACGGCAATGAGCAAGGAAACTGGAGGCTTTTTCGGAAAAGTGCATGGCTGTCAGTATGAAAAAACTAACATAGTCATTCTGGTACTTCAACTTTTCAAGTATGTTTACAAAATCTTGGGCTGTTGGTTAAGGTCACCTCGAAAAACATCTTCCTTCGGATTTTGGTAAAATTACATTGCCCTGAACCTTAAGATAGCCAAAGCAAATGACCCCACGTAGCGCCCCGTCCAGTCAAACAGTAACAATCCCCCGGCTTTGCCGGGGGATTGTTAAACGAAGCTCGGAGCAAAGGGCGGTGAGGCCAGCGACGGAAGGCTTATGCCGGGCGCGGTGGCTGTAGGAACGAATGCAGGAACGGTGTTGGCAACGGTGGTCATGGCAAGATCAGGGATGCTGTTGGAAAGTACGCCGCTCACCGCATTGCTGACAATCCTTTCAGGATTTTGTGCAAGGTTGGCGAGTTGGTTCAGTGTGTTCGCCGCTTCCAGTCCCTGGGTCACCGTCTGGCTCAAGGACTCCGGCAAGGCGCTCGTCAGGGAAGAAAGCGGGTTCTCCAGCAAATCCCTCATTTGACCCATCGGATCAATTCCGCTCCATCCACTCACGGATTCCGGCAAGGAAATATTGCCCCCAAAGCCGGGAATGGATGACATCCCCGGAAATCCGGTATTGCCCGCTCCCGGAAGCGGGGTGTTGCCTCCCCAACCCGCAATCGACGACATTTCCGGCAAACCGGATAGTCCCGACAGGCTGTCTTGCAAATCGCTTATCGCGTTTTCGGCATTGCCCAGCATGGATTGAATCTGTGTGGGCAACTGCGAGGTCAACGCACTGGCAAGCAGAGATTGAAGCGGATTTGTAAAAGCGCCAACATCAGCAATTTCACTGGGGATCTGTTCCGGCCACGATAATTTAACCCCGAATTTTTCTGCGTCTTGCGCCGGGTTACGCGGGTCTTTCTCGAAGAAGACCTGCGCCTGTCCCGCAGCCAACCCATCCGCAAATGATTGACCGCTGCCATCCAACGTTCCCGTGACCGTTTTGCCCAGAACATCCACAACCTTGTAAGGGGCGCTCTTCAAACCCTGAGCGTTGGCGTACAGTTCCTTCAGTTTCAATTGCCCTTCCGGGAGTTTCGGCAATCCGGGCAGAGAGACCCCCATGCTGGCAGGGGGTTCAAAGAGATGCGCCGCCGCGTAAGCGACCCAGACGCCCGGCGTTCCGTTCTCAATGGTCGATCCATTGATCTTGATGTAGCTT
>BNUD01000114.1 GCA_025997095.1 Betaproteobacteria bacterium
AACCACCGCCCAACTCAAATTCCTGAAAGAACAGGGCTGCCCGACCTTGCAGGGTTTCTTGTTCGGCAAGGCGATGGATGCGGCGCAGTTCGAGCATTGGTTGGGGAAAAGGTCCGGGGGGGACTCGTGGGACGCCATTGTAAGAGCGCGGGCAGGTATATATACTGAAGTCTATATACACGAGTAGCCAAAGGAGTTCCCGATGAACGAAACGCAAGTTGCCAAGCTGTTCAAAAACGGCGCCAGTCAAGCGGTTCGTCTGCCCGCGCAATTTCGCTTTCAGGGCAGTGAGGTTTATGCCACGCGCGACGACGAAACGGGCGATGTCGTGCTGTCAAACCAGCCCGGCGCCAAAGCATGGAATGCGTTTTTCGAGCTGCTGTTTGCTGTCGATGTGCCGCTGGATTTCATGGATGAGCGCCCGCTGAATGCGCCGCCGCCCGAAGCCGGTCTTTTCGACGACGCTGTGGACGGAGCGCCATAAACCATGCTCTACATGCTGGATACGGATACTGTCAGTTATCTCATCAAAGGGAAATCGCTGGCGGTCAAACATCGTCTGGAAGCGTTGCCCCCTTCCTGCATCTGCATTTCGGTGATGACTCATGCCGAATTGCGATACGGGCTGAAACGCCTGCCTGCCGACCATCGTCTGCACCTTGTCGTGCGCCAATTCCTCAAAATCGTCCGCACCTTGCCTTGGGATGTGGAGGCGTCCGACTGGTACGCCGACATCCGCCACCAACTGACCCGTACCGGACAGCCCATCGGAGAAATGGACATGATGATCGCCGCGCACGCGCTCTCCGTAGCGGCGGTACTGGTTTCCAACAACCTGCGCCATTACGAACGCATTGCCGCGCCGCTGATTCTGGAAAATTGGGTTTAGGTGGGCTGAGGTTTACCCATAATTCCATATGGATGATCCAACCCCCGCGAATGCCGGGCAACTGCGTCAAAAGCGAGGAGAAGAGCGACGCGGTAATCCAGACATCAGGGATCAGATGGCAGATGTCAGTACTTTCTGGAGGCAAAGCCTCACCTGACATCTGATCCCTGAATTGCCGGATTACTCCTTCCCCCTCGCCGCCACCGCCTTTTCCAGCGGCATCCGAATCTGTTCGTCGAATTTTGCGGGGGCGACGTAGTGCAGGATTTCCTTGCCTTTTTTGTCGTGCACGATTTCCAGCCCTTTTTGCGGGTAGAGGTAGTGGGTCAGGTTTTCGCCTTCGGGCAGGATTTCCGCCGCCTTGCCGAAGCGTTCGATGATGATGCCCTCATCCAGACTGGCGCCCGGAATCAGGGTGATGGCGCGGATGGCGGTGTGTTCGGCTTGCGCCGTGTCGTCCGGGTGCAAGGTGATTTTGCGGGTGCTGCTTTCCATGTAGGCGCGTTTGACGGCACGTTGACGCATGGCGGCGATGTCGGTTTCGCTGGCATCCAACGTCAGAATCAGGCGTCCCTGAATCTGCCCCATGAAAATCCGGTCGTAATAGGCTTCCAGCGCGCCCGCTTCGTTCGGGGCGGCGATGATGGCGACTTCAAAATCGTTGCCAAAACGCTGGCGCGCGTCGGCAAGGGCGCTTTTCCCCGGCGTGAGTCCGAAGACCTCGCTGTTGCCCGCCTCATCGACCGCAATCTGCCAGGGCAGATTGATCGCCACGTTTTCCGGCGGTTTTTGCGCGGGCATGAAAAACGGCAGCGCGAGCGCGAGTACGACGAGGGCAAAGACGATGAGGGCTGTTTTCATGGGGCAGGGTGGGGATGAAGGTTGAAAAGGGGCATTGTAGGTCAGGGATCAGGGGGCAGGTGTCAGGTATCAGAAAATTTTACCGGCGGCTTTGCCGCCGCAGACTGATGACAAACCCGTCGGCGCTCCCGGCGGGCGGCGAACTTGGCAAATTCAAAACCGCCCCCAGGGATGTAAAATAGCCGACCTCACAAAGAATCCCGCCATGACTGAACCCACCGACCCCATTTTTGCAATGCCCGCGTCCGCAATCCCCGCCGTTCCCCGCTTTGTGCACTTACGCGCGCATAGCGAATTTTCCGTGACGGACGGGATTTTGCGGGTGGGGGATGCCATTGCTCACGCGGCGGCGGATGCCATGCCCGCGTTGGCGATGACCGACTTGATGAACCTCTTTTGTCTGGTGAAGTTCTACAAGGGCGCGCGGGGGAAGGGCATCAAGCCCATCGCGGGGGCGGATTGCTGGATTGCCAACGCTGATGATCCGGGGCGTCCCCATCGCTTGCTGTTGCTGGTCAAAAACCGCGCGGGCTATCGGCAGTTGTGCGAGTTGCTGACCCGCGCCTATGTGCGCCCCGACCGACCGGAAAGGGCGCAGTTGCAGTTGGAGTGGTTGTCCGAAATCGGCTGCGATGGTCTGATCGCGCTCTCAGGCGCGAGTTTGGGCGATGTGGGCGAGGCGCTGCTCGCGGGGCATGGCGAGCAGGCGAAGCGGCGGGCGCTGGCGTGGGCGGCGCGCTTTCCCGATGCGTTTTATCTCGAAGTGCAGCGCTCCGGTCAGCCGCAGGAGGATGAACTGGTCGCAGCGAGCGCGCGTCTGGCGGTTGAACTCGGTTTGCCGCTGGTGGCGACGCATCCTGTCCAGTTTTTGCGGCAGGACGATTTTCGCGCGCACGAAGCGAGGGTGTGCATTGCCGAAGGCTATACGCTGGGGGATACCCGCCGCCCGCGCCCCTTTACCGAAGCGCAGTATTTCAAGACCCAGGCGGAGATGGTCGAGTTGTTTGCCGACTTGCCGGAGGCGCTGGAAAATTCGCTGGAAATCGCCCGCCGCTGCAATCTGGAATTGACCCTGGGCAAAAACTTTCTGCCCCAGTTTCCCACGCCGGACGGCGTGAGTCTGGATGACTTTTTAACGCGGCAGGCGGAGGCGGGGCTGGAAAAACGCCTCATCGAACTTTTCCCCGACCCCTCCGTGCGCGCCGAGCGGCGGTCGGAATATGATGAGCGCCTGAAAACCGAATTGGGCACCATCATTCAGATGGGCTTCCCCGGTTACTTTCTGATCGTGGCGGATTTCATCAACTGGGGCAAAAACAACGGCGTGCCGGTAGGCCCTGGGCGCGGCTCCGGCGCGGGTTCGCTGGTCGCCTACAGCATCGGCATTACCGACCTCGACCCGCTGCAATACGCGCTGCTGTTCGAGCGTTTTCTGAACCCCGAACGGGTTTCCATGCCCGACTTCGACATTGACTTTTGTCAGGACAACCGCTGGCGGGTCATCGAATACGTGCGGGGGCGCTATGGCGCGGATGCCGTGTCGCAGATTGCCACCTTCGGCACCATGTCCTCAAAGGCGGTCGTGCGCGACGTGGGGCGGGTTCTGGATTTGCCGTATTCCCTCTGCGACCGCATTTCCAAACTGATTCCGCTGGATGGTCCCAAGCCCGTACCGCTCGCCCGCGCGCTGGAAATGGAACCCGCCTTGCAAGAGCTGATGGAAGGCGATGACGGCGAATCGGTGCGCCTGCTCTTTGACCTGGCGCGTCGTCTGGAAGACTTGACCCGCAATGTCGGGATGCACGCGGGCGGCGTACTGATTGCGCCGGGGCGGATTACCGATTTTTGCCCCATCTATCAGGCCAGTGGCAACGGCGCGTCGCCCGTGTCGCAGTTCGACAAGGACGACGTGGAAAAAGCCGGTCTGGTGAAATTCGACTTTTTGGGGCTGCGTAACCTCACCATCATCAAACTGGCGTTGGAATACGTCGAACGTCTGACTGGAGAAAAGCCGGATTTGATGCGCCTGGGATTCAACGACCCGGCGACCTACCGCATTCTGAAAGACGCCAACACCACGGCGATTTTTCAGGTTGAATCGGATGGCATGAAAAAGCTGTTGAAAAAACTGGAACCCGACCGTTTTGAAGACATCATCGCCGTGCTGGCGCTGTACCGTCCGGGGCCGCTGGGTTCCGGCATGGTCGACGATTTCATTTTGCGTAAAAAAGGCAAGCAGAAAATCGACTATTACCACGATGACCTGAAAGACTGCCTCACGCCCACCTACGGCGTGATCGTGTATCAGGAACAGGTGATGCAGATTTCGCAGATTATCGGCGGCTACACCCTGGGCGGCGCCGATCTGCTGCGCCGCGCGATGGGCAAAAAGAAAAAAGAGGAGATGGACAAACACCGCGAAACCATCGCCGAAGGCGCGCAAAAAAAAGGCTACGACCCGAAGCTCGCCGAACATCTTTTTGACCTGATGACCAAGTTCGCGGAATACGGCTTCAACAAATCGCACACCGCCGCCTATGCCGTTGTCACCTACCACACCGCCTGGCTGAAAGCGCACCACGCATCCGCTTTCATGGCCGCCACCCTGTCGTCGGACATGGACAACACCGACACGGTGAAAATTTTTCGTGACGACACCCTTGCCAACGGCATTGCCATATTGGGGCCGGACGTTAACGCCTCAGCCTACTTCTTTGAACCGGTCGACGCGAAAACCGTTCGCTACGGTCTGGGCGCGGTCAAGGGCGTGGGCGAACAGGCGGTCAGGCTGATTCTGGCGGCGCGGGAAAAAGAAGGCGCGTTTGCCGACCTGTTCGACTTTTGCAAACGGGTCGACAAACGTCAGGTCAACCGTCGCGCCATCGAAGCCCTGATCAAGGCGGGCGCGTTCGACGCGATAGACCCGGAACGCGGCAAACTCATGGCATCGGTCGGCATCGCCATGGAAGCCGCCGAACAAGCCGAACGCAACGCCCTGCAAGCCAGCCTGTTCGACGCGGGCGAGGAGGGCGAAATCCACGCCCCGCAGTATTTGCAGGTCAAACCCTGGGACGACAAGGAAAAACTGATGCGGGAAAAAGAAGCCCTGGGTTTCTTCCTCTCCGGTCATCCTTATGACAGTGTGCGCGCCGAACTCGCCCGCTTCGTGCGCCGCAACCTGAATCAACTCGAACCCGTGAAGGAAGCCACCCTCATCGCGGGGATCGTCGCCGGAATCCGCACCCAGATGACAAAGCGCGGCAAAATGCTGCTCATCCAACTGGATGACGGCAGCGCGATGGTCGAAGTTACCGTGTTCAACGAACTTTTCGACGCGGAACGCGACAAAATCATCACCGACGAAGTGTTGCTCATCGAAGGCAAGGTGAAATACGACGAATACTCCGGCGGCAACCGCGTCACCGCCGAAAAGCTCATGACCCTGGGCGAAGCCCGCGCCCGCTTCGCCCGCCACCTGCAATTAAAGATGAACGGACAATTCGATGTCGCCCGCTTAAAAGACATCCTCGCCCCTTTCCCCGGCGTCGCCGCCGTGCGGATTCACTACAAAAACGCCACCGCCGCCTGCGAACTCACCCTGGGAGCAGACTACCGCGTCAGCTTGGAAGACAGCCTGCTGCGCGGCTTGCAGGAATGGTTGAAGCCGGAGAATGTGGAGGTGGTTTATGGGTAAACAGAGGGAGGGAGCAGGATGCGCCCTCCACTTTAGCGGCGCATTGATCGTTCGAGGTAGATTTGTCTTGCGCGCATCTCAATTGAGATACACAATTGCGCTCATCGACCGAAACTCAATGGAAATTCAAACATGACTGCCCAAACCGCGATGCTGCACATCCGTATAGATGACAAACTCAAAACCGACGCGGCGGAAAAGCTCGCCGACTTTGGTTTGAGCCTCTCGGATGCCGTGCGTATTCTGCTGACGCGTGTCGTTAAAGAGGGCGCGTTGCCCGCTGGTCTTACTGCCGACGCGAGCGCTTATGATGCATGGTTTCGCGCCAAAGTACAGGAAGCGCTGGATGCCCCTCGCCCATCTGTTCCGCATCAACAGGTCATGAACGAAGCGCAAGCCATCATCGACAGGAAGCGCCGTGCTCACGCTTGACTGGCGGGAAACCGCCCGCGCCGACCTTCTGGAGATTATTGACTACATCTCGGACGATCATCCCGATGCGGCTCAACGTCTTAAAGATGAAATTGAGGAAAAGGCGGCGAAGCTGACAAAACACCCGAAACTCTACAGAGTGGGACGGGTTTCGGGTACGCGGGAAATGGTTGTGCGGGCAAACTATGTGGTGATTTACACCGAGGATGCACACGCTGTAAGCATTCTGCATGTGCTGCACACAGCCCGACAATGGCCGCCGTTATAATTGGGGGGGAGCTTCCCGCTCCCTCCACTTTATCCTCACTCGTGTCAGAATGCCGCAATGCAAAAAAATTATCAGAGGTTGAAAATGGCATTGTCGTGGGTTGAAATTCAGGAGCGCGCCAAGGTTTTCGCGGGCAAGTGGAAAGCCACCAAAGGGCGCGAAGAAGCCCACGCGCAAACTTTTTTGCGCGATTTCTTCAATGTGTTTGGCGCGGCGGACG
>BNUD01000115.1 GCA_025997095.1 Betaproteobacteria bacterium
ACGGCCTTGAGCCAATCCTTGACGAGTTGAACGCCTGTGGGATTGCTGGAGCCATCATAGGCGGCGGCGGCGGCGGGATCGGCTTGCAGCTTGCTGGTAAAGGCATCGGCGACGGCCAACTTGTTTTCTACGGTTTCGGTGTCGGGGTTTGCGGGGACGACAAGCAAAGCGCCGTTCAAAATAGAGAAGGCGATGGTGTCTTCGGTTTCAAGACCGTTGTTCAGACGGGTTGTCCAATAGGTCAAGCCATCCGCTTCGCCCGCACGGTTCAGAATGTTCCAGTAGAGCTGTTCAACGATCTGAAGGTTGGTTTTGCCAGCGAACAGGCTTTGGTATTCAGGCGAAGGCTTGAAAGCCGCCAGCAGTTCTTCCACCGTGTTCAGACGGCCCTGCCAGTAGGTAAAACCATTCGCGTCAGCGGGACGACCAAAAAAAGCAATGTAGGCTTTTTGGATGTCAAAATTTGTGAGTGCCATGTTGTGAAACTCCTTGAAGGAAATTTGAAATTCCCCGAAATCGGGGTGACGCGATAATCACGGATGACGATGGTTTGTTATGTGACGAGCGTCACATTTGGGCAATTTAACGTGACATTGTGTTGCGAAATGTTGATGTGGATTGAGGGAAGAAGGCGCAGGACGTGAGGGGGGGAAGGGCGGGGGCGCGGGGCGGGGGCGCGGTTTTGAGGTTTGTGGGGGGGAGGCGTAGCGCCTTTTACCGCTGGAAGCGGCGGATTAACATGGGCGGCGCATCACATGACATCGCCAAAAAAAACCGCCCGGCATGGGGCGGTTTTCAGGTATCCTCTCGTCCGGGCGCACCTTGTTTGCGCCTGGGGGGTGCAAACTCGGTGAATTCTCGCCCGAAAGGGAGGTGATTCATTTGATGCCAACCTCACCCAAAAGTCGTTGGCAACGAGCCGTTAAAATCGCTCTACGAGTGATGATAGCGGTCTTGCTGTTCTACAGCAAGCGTTGCGAGTAACAAGCATCATCCGCCCTGCACCAACGAGCGGGGCGGCTCCTCGATCAGGGATCAGGTGACAGAGGTCAGGTGTCAGTACCTTCGGAGGCTTTGCCTCCCCTGATGTCGGGCACATGAAACGTGCCCGACCTGCGAAACTACAAGAGCCGTCAAAAGCGAGGAGCGTAGCGACGCCATGACATCGCCAAAAAAAACCGCCCGGCATGGGGCGGTTTTCAGGTATCCTCTCGTCCGGGCGCACCTTGTTTGCGCCTAGGTGGGGTGCAAACTCGGTGAATTCTCGCCCGAAAGGGAGGTGATTCATTTGATGCCAACCTCCACCAAAAGTCGTTGGCAACGAGCCGTTAAAATCGCTCTACGAGTGATGATAGCGGTCTTGCTGTTCTACAGCAAGCGTTGCGAGTAACAAGCATCATCCGCCCTGCACCAACGAGCGGGGCGGCAGAAACGCCCGGAACCCACAACCACGCCACCATTCAACGCCCTCGCAGGTCGGGCACCACACATGACATCGCCAAAAAAAACCGCCCGGCATGGGGCGGTTTTCAGGTATCCTCTCGTCCGGGCGCACCTTGTTTGCGCCTAGTGGGGTGCAAACTCGGTGAATTCTCGCCCGAAAGGGAGGTGATTCATTTGAAGCCAACCCCCGTCAAAAGTCGTTGGCAACGAGCCGTTAAAATCGCTCTACGAGTGATGATAGCGGTCTTGCTGTTCTACAGCAAGCGTTGCGAGTAACAAGTATCATCCGCCCTGCACCAACGAGCGGGGCGGCTCCTCGATCAGGGATCAGGTGACAGAGGTCAGGTGTCAGTACCTTCGGAGGCTTTGCCTCCCCTGATGTCGGGCACATGAAACGTGCCCGACCTGCGAAACTACAAGAGCCGTCAAAAGCGAGGAGCGTAGCGACGCCATGACATCGCCAAAAAAAACCGCCCGGCATGGGGCGGTTTTCAGGTATCCTCTCGTCCGGGCGCACCTTGTTTGCGCCTACCGGGGCGCAAGCTCGGTGAATTCTCGCCCGAAAGGGAGGTGATTCATTTGAAGCCAACCCCAGCTAAAAGTCGTTGGCAACGAGCCGTTAAAATCGCTCTACGAGTGATGATAGCGGTCTTGCTGTTCTACAGCAAGCGTTGCGAGTAACACAGCATCACCCGCCCTGCACCAACGAGCGGGGCGGCAGAAACACTCGGAACCCACAACTACGCCACCATTCAACGCCCCCGTAGGTCGGGCATCACATGACATGACATCGCCAAAAAAAACCGCCCGGCATGGGGCGGTTTTCAGGTATCCTCTCGTCCGGGCGCACCTTGTTTGCGCCTGACGGGGTGCAAACTCGGTGAATTCTCGCCCGAAAGGGAGGTGATTCATTTGAAGCCAACCCCTCAACAAAGTCGTTGGCAACGAGCCGTTAAAATTGCTCTACGAGTGATGATAGCGGTCTTGCTGTTCTACAGCAAGCGTTGCGAGTAACAAGTATCACCCGCCCTGCACCAACGAGCGGGGCGGCAGAAACGCCCGGAACCCACAACTACGCCACCATTCAACGCCCCGTAGGTCGGGCATCAAGGGGTTGTATGCCAGTTGGTGATGCCGCTGGCAGTCATTCCGCCGTTCAGGGTGGCCTGGAAGAGGTAGCTGGCGTCCATGTCCTTGTTGCCTTGCCCTTGAAACAGCCCGCCCAGAACGGTCATGTTGCTCTGGCTTTGTTGCGGGGTGGATAAAATGCCCTCTTTGTTGATGTTGCCATTGGCGTACAGCATGTAGGTTTGCCCCGACGCGCTCACGTCTATCCGGGTGGAAAAGGTGGATTGGTCAAAGTTCATACTGAGCCTGCCATTGCTGACACCGGCTTCGGTCTGCCCGCGCGGGCAGTCAATGTGCGCTTGTCCGCCTTGCAGGGAAAACGCAAGACCGCCGCTCGCAGGCGTTACGACAGGATGGGTGACGTTTTTGTCCCAGAGCAGGATATAGGCGCTGTCGGGGAGCCTTAACATCCCGTAGTTGATCTGGCCGAGACCGCTCAGGTCGATTGTGGCGGGCAGGTCTTCGGAGAGTTGCTGCCAACGCCCCCAGATGATGGGTTGCAGTTGTTCCTGCTTGACAAGATCAAGAGCGACTTGCTGCTGTTCCATGCCTTTGATGTTTTCTCTGGCGTGGCGCTCGTGTTGCGCGGTGTCCTTCGTCGCTGGCGCGGCGGGTTCGTCGCGCCCCGGAGGAGCGACCATGTCGGGGGAGAGGCTGTTGTCTTCAATCAACAGGGGGGCGGCTTGCCCCTTTTGCACTTGCAGTACGCCCAGTGTGCCCGCGAAAAGTTCCGTGCTGTCGGCGCCTTCGCAGGGGCCGCTGCCTTCGCGCAGACATTTGCCGTCAAACCCCGAAACAATGATGCCGCCAGAGATGACGGCAACCCGGGTTTGTTCGGCGTCGGTGTAGATGCTGAAGTCGGTTCCGCGCACGCCAATGGCGGCTACGGGCGTGTTAAAACGGAAATTTTTGCGCGCTTTGCCAACGGCTTCGCCGGATATGCTGCGGGCAACGCCCTGACGCAGAAAAAATTTGAAGCGGCTTTGAGCGGGGTTGGCATGGTCTACCCGGTAGGTTTCAACAACGGCAACGCTGCCGGGACGCAGGATGAGAAAGCCGTTATCAATGGTTTTCAGGTAAAGGTAGCCGTCCGCGCCCGTGGAAAGTTCGGCGCCAACGGGGACGCTGTCGCCCGCCTTGACAGCCTTGCCGGTCATTTTGGCTTCGCCGACCGCCAACACGATTTGACCGACTTCAGTCGCGGCGGCGGCGGCGCTCGCCACGCCAACCGACCACCCGCTTGCCAGCGCGCAAACCAGTAGGGCGAGCGTCCGCCAGATTCTGTGGTGTTGTTGCATGTTTGTTTCTCCTTGCTTTGCTGCCAAATTTTTTCCGGCGGGGGGGGGTTTTGGGGGATGCCAGCCTGCCTGAAGGTGTGTTGGTTACGCAAGATACCAGATTTGGCGCGATAAATCCGTGTTTCGTGAACGCTTTATTGTAGAATCTCACGTCGTTTTGCGCGTCGATTTCGGCATTTTTCCCTTTTTGTTTTCCTGGTTGTAACTTTTTTACCACACTGTGCGCCAATTTTTCCTCTTTTTGATGACGATGTGTTGCTTCTGCGCTTTGGTCAGGGCAGACGATAGCGCCTATCAGAACGCGCTGCGTTTGCTTGCCGAGGGGCGCATCGAGGAGGCGCGGGTTTCTTTGCAGGCGGTGATCAACCAGCAGCCGGAACACGCGGGCGCGTGGCTGGATCTGGCGATTTTGCAGTGCAGTATGGGAATGGGCGATGAGGCGAACGCGATGTTCGGGAGAATTCAGGGGCGTTTTAATCCGCCTCCGGCAATTTTGGAGTTGATCCGGCAGATTCAGCAGAGAGGTTGCCCGCGCCCGGAGACCAGCGCGCGGCGTATGGCGCGCAGCGCGTTCAAATTGGGGCGCGGTTACGACAATAATGTGAACCAGGGGGCGAGTAATCCGCTTTCGCTGGGCGGGTTGCCGCTGGCGTCTGAATTTCATCCGAAGGGGGACGGCTTTACCCAGGCCAGTCTGGAGACAACGCGCTTTTTTCCGCAGTATGGAACAACATTTTATGGTCAGCTTCAGTCACGCTGGCATGACCATCTTTCGCGTTATAACCTGACGACGGCGCTCGCGGTGGCGGAGCAGCCGCTGCAACTGGACAAGTGGCTGACGCGCTCCGGCGTGAGTTTGAGTATGGCGCAGCTTGGCGGTCATCTGTATCAGAAACAGGCAGGGGTCTATGTGCAGGTGGCGCCGCCGTGGCCTGCGTTGCCGGAGGGCTGGCGCTACAGTTTCATGAGCACGATGAACCGGGTCTGGTATCCGACCTTGAAAAATTTTGACGCGGATATTGTGCAAAACCAGTTGATGGTGAATTTTCTGGGTGAAGAAACCCAGTTTATGGGCAGCGCGGGCGTGGCGCAGGATTTCGGCAAAAAAAACCGCCCCGGCGGTGACAAGCATGGCTGGTTCGCAAACGCGGCTTTACGCCATCGTCTGACGCCACACCTGACCGGAGAACTTTCAGGCGCGCGCCAGGATTGGCGTGGAAAACAGGTTTATTTTGCCGGTTTGATGGATACGAATACCCGGCGAGAACAGCATACAAGCCTCTGGCGTGCCGCCGCCGTGTATGCCTTGACGCCACAGCAGAGCGTGACGCTGGAATTCAGGGACTTGAAGAACCGGGAGAGTATTTCGCTTTTCACTTACCGCAGCCGTCAGGTGATGTTGAATTGGCAGTTTGAGTTTGGGAAGTGAAAGGGGGGACTCGAACGCTTTTCTGTAGAGCGGATAAGTAAATATGGGCGCAAAGAAGGTCAAAAGTCCAGCTGCGCCTCGGAGAGCGCCAGCGCCGCCGCGATTTTTTCACGGCTGGATTTGCGAATGGTCTTTTTGATTTCAAGCTGGGCGTAAGCGCCCTGGGTAATCCCCATGCGATGGGCAACCTTTGCCTGGGTCAGCCCCATGTGTTCGCGCCATGCGCGGGCGGCTGACCAGCCGTTGTCCATTGCCAGATCCACCACGGCGGCGGGGATATAGGGCGCGCTCTGCGGGTTGCCTTTGATGAGCGCCTGATAGCTGGCAAAGGGCAACACGGCAAAGGCGGGATGCCCCGTGGCGTCGCGCAGGATTTGTACGGATTCAGTATGTGCGTTCATCACGTTTTTTCACCTTTTCAATGGAGACAATGCGCGCCGCGCCGTCAAAATCAAAAAATACCCGATAGTTCCCCACGCACAACCGAAATTGGCAGGGCTGATTCACCAGAGCTTTAACACCCGCGCAGTCCGGCATATTGGCGAGTTTACCGACCTCGCGCCGGATGGTTTTGCTCTCTGCTGCGGGCAGTTTTCGCAACTGTTTGGCGGCGCATCTGGTGTAGAAAATTTCGTTCATGGGGTTAATTATACGTTTGTTATTAGTTTTTGCCCGCATAAAACTAATAATTTTCCGGGCTATCAGCGTTTGATGGCTGTTTCTCCTTTCAGATGATCTCACGCCCGTGCCGAATTTGTTATTTGTCATGCCTGATGCCGTGCGACCAGACAAGGCGCGGGGCGGGATCGAAAACCGCGCCCCCGTCCCGCGCCCCCCGCCCTCGACCCCTCCGCCCCCGCAGGCCCCGGCACCGGCCCCTCCACTCCCGTCGATAACGACCTCTGGATCGGCGGCGATCCCACATTCACCGGTACCTCAGGCCAAAACAATACCTTCAAAATCGGTCAAGCCGCTCTCCTCAATGATCAACTCATCATCAACGGTAATGGCGGTACCAATACCCTCGTCGCCGACGTCTTAGGTCACGACA
>BNUD01000116.1 GCA_025997095.1 Betaproteobacteria bacterium
TGAAAAACGCTTAAAAACAGCCTGGAATTCACCTTCCAGACCAGACAAGCCTTCCGACAGACTTTTTTCTTCGCCCCACGAAGGCGATAAGCGAAGGTGAGGATGGGAAAATCAACATCCTGTTAACGCGCGCAACATTCCCCAAAGATCATTTTCTGGAGCCTTTTATGCTACCCGCAGAAATTTTCAAAGCCTATGACATTCGCGGCATCGTCGGCAAAACGCTGACGCCCGCCATCGTGCGCCGGATTGGTCAGGCGTTAGGCTCAGTCGCTCTAGAGAAAAACCAGCGCGCCATCGCCGTCGGGCGTGACGGACGCCTCTCCGGGGAAGAATTGGCGGACGCCTTGATGGAAGGCATCTGCGCGGCGGGCATAGGTGCCATCGACATCGGCTGTGTACCCACGCCCGTCACCTACTTCGCCGCGCACGAACTCGATTGTCATTGCTGCGTTTCCGTCACCGGCAGCCACAACCCGCCCGACTACAACGGCTTGAAAATGGTCATCGGCGGAGAAACCCTCGCATTGGACGCCATTCAGAATCTGAAAACCCGCATCGAATCCGGCAATCTCAGCGAAGGAAAGGGCGCGCGCCGACAAGCCGATGTGCTGCCCGCCTATCTGGAGCGCATCGTCGGTGATGTGAAACTCGCCCGTCCCTTGAAAATCGTCATGGATTGTGGCAATGGCGTCGCTGGCGCGGTCGCGCCGGAACTTTTCAAACGTCTGGGTTGCGAGATTACGCCCCTGTTTTGCGAAGTCGACGGACATTTTCCCAATCACCATCCCGACCCCTCGAAACCCGAAAATCTCGCCGATGTCATTCAAGCCCTGGCGACGGGCGACGCCGAAATCGGCATCGCCTTCGATGGCGACGGCGACCGCCTGGGCGTGGTTTGCAAAAATGGCGAAATCATCTACCCCGACCGCCAGTTGATGCTCTTCGCCGCCGATGTGCTTTCTCGCGTGCCGAACGGCGAAATCATCTACGACGTGAAATGCACCCGCCTGCTCGACCCGTGGATACGCGAACACGGCGGCAAACCCCTGATGTGGAACACCGGACACGCGCTCGTCAAAGCCAAACTGAAAGCCACCGGAGCGCCGCTGGCGGGCGAAATGAGCGGTCACGTCTTTTTCAAGGAACGCTGGTACGGCTTTGACGATGGTCTCTATGCTGGCGCGCGTCTGCTGGAAATTCTCTCCCGCAGCCCCGACGCCAATCCGGTACTGCACCAATTGCCCAAAGCCGTGTCCACGCCGGAATTGAACATCAAGATGCAGGAAGGCGAACCCGCCCGACTGGTAGAAAAACTAAAACGCGACGGACAGTTCCCCCTTGAGCGCACCCGCATCACCATCGACGGCCTGCGCGTCGAATACGCCGACGGCTTCGGTCTGGCGCGCGCCTCCAACACCACCCCCGTCGTCGTGCTGCGCTTTGAAGCGGATGATGAGGCGGCATTAGAGCGCATTCAGGAAGATTTCAGAGCAGCATTGAGCAGCGTTTGGAAAGGGTTGGTGCTGCCGTTTTAGGTTCACAGGTAGGGCGGGATCGTAGAAATCGCCGGACGTTAACATCCGGCGCGCTCGGAAAGCACGCCCTACCTAAACCATCCTTCAATAACCGCAGTGCCTACGATGAACTGCCTGCCTATGCAGGTTCCATAGGGCAGGTTTGAAACTCGACCCTATGGGGTTTGTCATCAATCTGGGGGAGCTGGAAGCTCCCCCCACTATGCCATCACTTCCCCTTGACCCAATCCCCCACGCTCGCCAGCGCCGCTGGCAGCTTCGCGGGTTCCGTGCCGCCCGCTTGCGCCATGTCCGCTCTGCCGCCGCCTTTGCCGCCGACTTGTCGGGCGACGAAGTTTACGAGTTCCCCGGCTTTCAGTTTCCCTGTGAGGTCGGCGGTGACGCCGGCAATCAGGCTGACTTTGCCCTCAGAGACGCTCGCCAGCACGATGGCGGCGGATTTGAGTTTGTCTTTCAGCTTGTCCAGCGTTTCGCGTAGCGCCGCGCTGTCCGCGCCTTCCAGCGTGGTTGCCAGCACTTTGACGCCGCCAATGTCTGCCGCCTGTTCCGCCAGACTGTCGCCCTGACGGGCTGCCAGTTTTGATTTCAGGCGTTGCAGTTCTTTTTCCAGACTGCGGCTGTGTTCCAAAACGCCCGCGATGCGTTCGGCGGCTTCGGCGGGTTGCGCCTTGATGAGGGCAGAAATGTCTTCCACCCGATTTTCCTGTTCCTGCGTATAGGCGAGGGCGTTTAAGCCAGTGACGGCTTCGACCCGACGCACGCCAGCGGCGACGCCCGCTTCGGCGATGACCTTGAATTGCCCGATGTCGCCCGTGCGCTCAACGTGCGTGCCGCCGCAGAATTCCCTGGAACTGCCGATGGAAAGCACGCGCACGGAGTCGCCATATTTTTCGCCAAAGAGCATCATCGCGCCGCTGTTTTTGGCGTCGTCAATGCTCATGATGTCCGTCCGCACGGCGGCGTTCGCCAGAATTTCGGCGTTCACCAGAGCTTCCACGGCACGGATTTCCGCCTTGCTGACGGGCGCATGGTGGGCGAAGTCGAAACGGGTTTTGTCGGGGTCAACCTGCGAGCCTTTTTGCTGCACATGCGCGCCCAAAACTTCGCGCAACGCCTTGTGCATCAGGTGGGTGACGGAGTGGTTGCGGGCGGTGGCGGCGCGGCTTGCCGGATCGACACGCGCCAGCACAGTGTCGCCTGCTTTCAGGCTGCCGGTGGTGACGACGCCATGATGCCCGAATACTGCCGCCTGAATTTTCTGCGTGTCTTCAACAGTAAAAATGCCGTTACCCTTCAATTCGCCCCGGTCGCCGACCTGCCCGCCGGATTCGGCGTAGAAGGGCGTGTTGTCGAGTACCACGACGCCTAAATCGCCTTCGTGCAGGGCATCGACTGGCGAGCCATCTTTATACAGCGCAAGAATTTTGCCCTGTGTTTCCAGCGTTTCGTAGCCGTGGAAGCTGGTGTGCGCGCCTTCGTAGGCGAGATTCGCCGCCATTTTGAATTTGCCCGCCTGCCGCGCCTGCGCCTTTTGCCGCGCCATCGCCGTGTCAAATGCCGCCGCATCAACGGTCACGCCGTGTTCGCGGCAAACGTCGGCAGTCAAATCAAGCGGAAAGCCGTAAGTGTCGTGCAGCTTGAAGGCGGTTTCGCCGTCAAAGGTCGTGCGATGTTTTTCTTTTAGCGCCGCCAGTTCCGCTTCCAACAGCGTCATGCCGTGTTCGATGGTGGCAAAAAAGCGGTCTTCTTCCGTTTTCAGCACATCCACAATACGCGCTTCGCCCGTTTTCAGTTCCGGGTAGGCGTCGCCCATTTCGGCGACCAGATCCGGCACGAGGCGATGGAAAAACGCCGTTCGCACGCCCAGTTTGTAGCCGTGACGAATGGCGCGGCGGATGATGCGACGGAGCACGAAACCGCGCCCTTCGTTACCGGGAATCACCCCGTCGGCAATCAAAAAACCCGTGGCGCGGATGTGGTCAGCCAGCACTTTCAGGCTGGGGCTGGCGAGGTCGGCGGCGGCGGTCTCGCGTTGGGCGGCGGCAATCAGCGTTTTGAACAGGTCGATTTCGTAATTGGCATGAACGCCCTGCAACACCGCCGAAATGCGCTCCAGACCCATGCCGGTATCGACGCTGGGCTTGGGCAGCGGGTGCATGACGCCTGCCTCATCCCGGTTGAACTGCATGAAGACGTTGTTCCAGATTTCGATGTAACGGTCGCCATCTTCTTCCGGCGTGCCGGGCAAGCCGCCGGGAATGTGCGCGCCGTGGTCGTAGAAAATCTCGGTGCAAGGTCCGCAGGGACCGGTGTCGCCCATCATCCAGAAATTGTCGGAAGCGTAGCGCGCGCCCTTGTTGTCGCCGATGCGAATCACCCGTTCAGGCGCGAGTCCCACTGCTTTTGTCCAGAGGTCATAAGCTTCGTCGTCCTCGGCGTAGACCGTGACATAGAGCTTGTCCTTCGGCAGCTTGAAGACTTCCGTCAGCAGTTCCCATGCGTACTTGATGGCGTCGCGCTTGAAATAATCGCCAAAGCTGAAATTACCCAGCATCTCGAAAAAGGTGTGATGGCGGGCGGTGTAGCCGACATTTTCGAGGTCGTTATGCTTGCCCCCCGCCCGCACGCACTTCTGGCTGGTCGTGGCGCGGGTGTAAGGACGCTTGTCGAAGCCCAGAAAAACGTCCTTGAACTGGTTCATGCCCGCGTTGGTGAACAAGAGCGTGGGGTCGTCGTGCGGCACGAGCGAGCTGGACGCCACGATTTGATGACCTTTGGAAGCAAAGAATTCAAGATACCTGGCGCGGATTTCGGCGGATTTCATGGGAATGCCCGTTAATTCGGTAAAAGCGGGATTCTAAAAGAAAAAACGGGCTTTACCGAATTTCTCCGAAGGCGGCGTGACCAAGAAATTAGCGACAGGCCTTCAGGCCTGTCGGTCAAACGTATTTGGGAAGGGGTTTGCATCACCTCCCCAAATGGTCGCCGAAACCCCGGCCGTAAGAAAGGGGTTTGGCTCCCCCCGCCCTAAAGGGCGGGGTTTCAACCAGAGTTAGTTTTACGATGAATGGCTCAAACGGCGGGCGCTGGCGAATCAATTCAATGGAGCCAGCCGAACGTTTGTGGTAACAGACCAAAAAGCGCAGGTCTTCGGGTACTACGCGCTGGCGGCAGGCGCTGTGGCGCGTGAAATGGCGACCCGCAATGTGCGGCGGAACATGCCCGAACCCGTGCCGGTGATGGTACTGGCGCGACTGGCGGTGGACATCCGCGCCTTGCTGGTACATGCGTTAAATGAGCAGGCGCAGCAGTTTTATCGCCATTACGGATTTCAGGAATCGCCGCAGCATCCCATGACGCTGATGTTGCGGTTGGGGTGAAAGCAAGCGTAGCGCCTTCCACCATCCGGCGGTTCATCGCGCATACGCCCATTTGTCGACGCTTGACGCAGTTGCCCTGCAATGAACGCCTTGAAACCATGCGGCAACCGACCTTGTGCTAGACTTCACATCAACAGGAGAGCGCACCATGACCGCAATCACATTCGACACACTCCAAGTTTCCAGGAAGCTGCAAGCAAGAGGATTCAAGATCGAACAGGCAGAGGGCATCAGCGAGACCTTGCAGGAAATCATCAATGTTGCAGAAGTCGCCACAACACGCGACATCAAAGAACTTGAATTGACAATAAAAGCAAAAATCGAAGTGAAATTAGCCGAAACAAAAGCCGAAATCATAAAATGGAATATCGGCGCAGTAATCGGTTCAGTCGGACTGGCCGTTACCCTCATCAAAATGTTTGGTTGAAACCCTGACACACAGAAACCGGGAACGTCCCCGGTTTTTTATACCCGGCGGTTTCAAATCTGAAGTGCAACACTGAGTTGCAAGTTGCTGATTTCACGTGAGTATACCTCGAAAGGGATTTCATAATTGAGGCATCTGCGTGGGCGGTTGTTAAGTTGATCGGCAATGGCGTTGAGATAGCCCTGAGAGAAGAGCGAGAGGTCAATGCCTTTGGGGAGGTATTGCCGGATAAGACCATTCATGTTTTCGTTGGCAGGGCGCTGCCACGGGCTATGCGGATCGGCGAAGTAGACATTGATTTTCACTCGTTTTGCGAGTGTTTCATGGCAAGCCATCTCGCGTCCCTGATCGTAATTCCGATTTGCATTAGAAGCGATACTTTGTCGACTTCGCCTTGCCGTGCAAGAGCACTGTCTTCGGGCAGTCTTCGCGTCTCGCTTCTAATGCGAATCGGAATAAGTCATGCTTTTACGCACACATGCAGGGACATGGCGGAAGCGGCGGGTGAAAAAGGCTTCCAGCGTGGCTTGTGCGGAGGCGTCCGTCATTTTGGCGAGGATCACGTAGCGGCTCTTACGCTCAACCAGCGTGCCGACCGAACTGCGGTTGCCAGCCCCTTTGATGAGATCCCCTTCCCAGTGACCAGGAACCTGACGTGCGGCGACCTCAACGGGGCGCAGGTGAATGGAAGTCATGTTCGGCAGCGCCCCCCGGCGATCTTTACCCGCCGAGCGGGATTTACGAGCCTTGTGAGCACAACGCAACTGTACGATCAGCTCGCGGCGCAACTCGCCACGCGGCAAGGCGTAAAGCGCGCAATAAATGGTTTCATGAGCGATGTGCCAGTCGGGTTTGTCAGGGTGCATGTGTCGCAGTCTGCCTGCAATTTGCTGCGGCGACCAGCTTTGTTCAAGCAGA
>BNUD01000117.1 GCA_025997095.1 Betaproteobacteria bacterium
CGACGGACTCAAATATGGCGTTGACATTGCAGGGTCATGATTGGTTTTCAGTGATGGCTTTACAGGACTAATTATACCGTAAATTATTGATTTTGTGGATTGTTTTTGCTAACTTAATGGTATTGAACGTAGCGCGGACATTTGGATGGATGAGCGCGTAGCACGAACATGATGCAGGGTGAATGAGCGAAGCGTTATTCACCACCAAGCTTATGGTCGCGCGCAACTGCCCAATGGTGGAAGGCGCTGCGCTTTTGCCGTCGCTTCGCTTCGTCGAAACCCGCTGCCACCCTGCGGATGTCCGCGCGACGCTTGTTCATCAAGGAAAATTTTTAGCCAGATGCTGACGGTATTCCGCCATATAACGCGGAACATCGGGCATTTTGATGACATCATTGACGATAAAAGTGGGGAGCGCTTCCATGGCAAGGAACTGATTGGCTTTGTGGAACGGCAGGTAAACGCCGTCGACACCCGCGCCGTGGAAAAATTGCGCTTTATCCATAAAAGCCTCCATGGGCGCGTTCCAGGTCAGCGACAGCATGTATTTTTTACCCTGCAACAGACCGCCGGAACCGTATTTTTTTGAAGCGTCGGATCGGGTGCGCCCATCGTCCGTGTAAAGCGAACCGTGACCTCCCGTAAACACATCGTCGATGTATTTTTTGACCGTCCAGGGCACGCCCATCCACCAACCCGGCATCTGGTAAATCACCGCGTCGGCCCAGATGAATTTTGGGACTTCGACCTGAATGTCATAGCCGCTGTCGGCGCGGGTCACCTGAACCTCATGCCCCGTCTCGCGCAGAAAACTTTCCGCGACTTCGGTCAGCGTGTCGTTAAGCTGGCCACCGGAGTGGGCGAATTTTTTTGCGCCGTTAATAATCAGAATCTTGCTCATGGATCACACCTTTCATTCCGTTTCTAAAATGCGGTAGGGGCGGTTCGAGAACCGCCCCCGCTTTTGCGGCGCGTTCGCGCCAGTGATTTACGTTCGTCGGGATGCGCCGCTTTGCGGCTTTCCCGACCTACAGCAAGCGTAGCACGGATATCACATGTAGGGCGGCAGCGGGTTTCGACGAAGCGAAGCGACGGCAAAAGCGCAGCGCCTTTCACCATGAACCGCCCGTGGGTTTGGTTCCGCGCGAAAAATCTTAAAACCGCCGGCGGGAACGCCGGCGCTCCCAGGTGGGCGGCATCGCAGATGCCGCCCTACCTTATTGCGTCAAGCAATGACAGAAAAATTCAGGCGATTGCCGGGTTGATCATCTCTGGTTCCCTGCAAATTTTTTCCGCATCCCGTTCCCTGACAGCGCATCCCTGATGTATAAACGCTCCTCATGTTCGCTTACATTCTGCGCCGTCTCGTTTATGCCATTCCGATTCTGGTGGGGGTCAATCTGTTGACCTTTGCCCTGTTTTTCATGGTCAACACGCCGGACGACATGGCGCGGATGCAGTTGGGGGTCAAGCGGGTGACGGCGGAAGCCATCGAAAAATGGAAGGCGGAGCGCGGCTATGACCGTCCGCTCTTCTGGAACGGCGCGGCGGCGGGGGCGGGCAAGGCGACGGAGACCATCTTTTTTCAGAAATCGGCGCGCATGTTTCTGGGCGATTTCGGGCGCGCGGAAGACGGGCGCGACATCGCCCGCGAAATTTCGGCGCGCATGGGGCCATCGCTTGCCATTGCCGTGCCCACTTTTTTGCTGGGGCTGGGCGTGGCGGTGACGCTGGCGCTGATGCTCGCCTTTTTTCGGGCGACGGCGCTGGATTTCTGGGGGGTGGCGCTCTGCGTGCTGCTGATGTCCATTTCCGGTCTGTTTTACATCATCGGCGGGCAATTCGTGTTCGCCAAGGTCTGGCAACTCGTGCCCATTTCCGGTTTTGGCGAGGGGCTGGATACATGGCGTTTTCTGGTGCTGCCGATAACGATTGGCGTGGTCGGCGGCATTGGCGCTTCCACCCGCTGGTATCGCACGCTGTTTCTGGAAGAAGTGAACAAGGATTACGTGCGTACCGCCCGCGCCAAGGGCTTGCCGGAAACCGTGATCTTTTTCCGGCACATTCTCAAAAACGCCATGATTCCCATTCTGACCGGCGTGGTGGTGGTGATTCCGTCACTGTTCATGGGGTCGCTGCTCACCGAATCCTTTTTTGGCATTCCGGGGCTGGGCAGCTACACCATTGATGCCATTCAGTCGCAGGATTTTGCCGTGGTGCGCTCGATGGTGTTCATCGGTTCGGCGCTGTATATCATCGGGCTGATGCTGACCGATATTTCCTACACGCTGGTTGACCCGCGCATCCGGTTGTCATCATGAGTTTTCAACCTGTCCTGTTGTGGTCTGATGTGCTGCTCTGGCTGCTGGTTTTCGCCGTGATCGGTCTTGGCGCGTATTCCGGTCGTGCCCGGCATCTGCGGCGGTCGTGGAAGCGACTGGGCAAGAGCAACGTCGCAACGGCTGCGGCGACCTTGCTGTGCGCCTTCCTGCTGGTCGGGCTGCTGGATTCCCTGCATTACCGCCAACGTCTGCCGGATGCGCCCGGTCAGAGCGAAGCCGTCTACGCGGTTGAGGCGCTATCGGCGCTGGACGGACTGCTCTCGCATCTGCGCGAGCATAACGAAAGAACCTACTCCGCGCCGCTTGCCGCGCGCGCCTTCGTGATGGAAACCGAAGAAACAACGGCGGGCGTGACGCGCGTTTATCCGCGTTTGCATTACGGCGGCGCGCATCTGGAAGATGAAAGCGGGAAGGCTATAGATGTCGCGCGACGCGCGCTGACGGGCGTTGGGCTTGCCTTGTTATGCACCGCTTTAGTGGCGGGCGTGGTTTTTCGACGTAAGCCTCAAAGTGACTTCGCCTGGCGCGGCGTTTTGTCTGCGCTTCTCGTTTTGTTTCTGGTCGCCTGCACCCTCTCCCAACTCGCTGGCGACTACCATGTTTTCGGCACCGACAAAGTAGGGCAGGACGTGCTCTATCAAACCCTGAAAAGCATCCGCACGGCGTTGGTGATTGGTTTGGTCACCACCTTGGTCATGCTGCCGCTGGCGGTGGCGTTGGGCATCGTTGCCGGTTACTTTCGCGGCTGGGCGGACGACGTGATTCAGTACCTTTACACCGTGCTGAATTCCATCCCCGGCGTGCTGCTGATTGCCGCCTCCGTGTTGATGATGCAGGTCGTGATCGACACGCACCCGCAATGGTTTTCGACCTCGGCGGAACGCGCCGACCTGCGCCTCATCGCCCTGTGCGTCATTCTGGGCGTGACCAGTTGGACGGGGCTGGCGCGGCTCTTGCGCGGCGAAACGCTGAAATTACGGGAACTCGATTACATTCAGGCGGCGCGCGCCTTCGGCGTGTCTTCCGTGCGCGTCATCACCCGCCACATCCTGCCCAATCTCATGCACATCGTCATCATTTCGCTGGTGATGGATTTTTCCGCGCTGGTGCTGGCGGAAGCCGTGCTCTCTTATATCGGCATCGGCGTTGACCCGTCCATGCACAGTTTCGGTTCCATGATCAACAACGCCCGCATGGAACTCTCGCGCGAACCGGCGGTGTGGTGGTCGCTGGCGGCGGCCTTCTCCTTCATGCTCGTGCTGGTGCTGGCGGCAAACCTGTTTGCCGATGCCATGCGCGACGCGTTTGACCCGCGCCACGAAGGATGAGCGAATGATCATGCCCAACCCTCATCCGTCATCTGCCCCGCCCACAAAACCCCTGCTTGACGTGCGCGGTCTTGCCCTGAGTATCCGTCAGGAAAACGTGGGCTGGATTCCGGCAGTCAGCGACCTGAATTTTACGATTGCGGCGGGCGAAACCTTTGCGCTGGTCGGCGAATCCGGCTGCGGCAAATCGTTGTCGGCGCTTGCGCTGATGCGCCTGTTGCCAGCGGGCGTACGCATTGAACGCGGCGAAGCGCATGTGCTGGATGAAGAAATCCTGCGCCTGTCCGAAGCCGAAATGCGGCAGCGGCGCGGGCGCGACATGGCGATGATTTTTCAGGAACCTGCGACCAGCCTGAATCCCGTGCTCACCATCGGGCAGCAAATCGGCGAATCCCTGCAAACGCACCTGGGTGAACGCGGCCAACGCTTGCGCGAACACGCCGCCGAACTGCTCGCGCAGGTCGGCATTAACGACCCGTTGCGGCGTTTGTCCGAATACCCGTTCCAGCTTTCCGGCGGCATGAAACAGCGGGTGATGATTGCCATCGCCTTGGCCTCCTCGCCGCGCCTGTTGATTGCCGACGAACCCACCACCGCGCTGGATGTCACCGTGCAATCGCAGATTCTCGACCTGCTGCAAAAATTGCAGGCGGAACGCGGCATGTCGCTCCTGCTCATCACGCACGATCTGGGCGTGGTGGCGCGCATGGCGGATCGGGTGGGCGTCATGTACGCCGGACAACTGGTGGAATGCGCCGCGCGCGCGGATTTTTTCAGCGCGCCGCGCCACCCCTACAGCCGGGCGCTCTTCGCCGCGCTGCCGGAAACCGCCAGAGCGGGCGAACGTCTCGCCGCGCTCCCCGGTCAGGTGCCCGCCTTTTCGGCGATGCCAAGCGGATGCCGTTTTGCGGGAAGGTGCGGGTCAGGTGACAGGTTACAGGTGGCAGATGACCGTAAGCGGTGTTTGGAAGAAGCGCCTTTGCTGGAAGAGAGGGGTGATGGCGTTTGGGTGCGCTGCCATTTTCAGGGGACGGGTGACAGGTGTCAGGTGGCAGACAATACGCGGCGCGACGCGCCGCAAGATGAACTGACACCTGACACCTGTCCCCTGCCACCTGAATTAGCGGTTCGCGGCTTAAAAATCCACTTCCCTATCCGAAAAGGCATCTTGCAACGTGTGGTCGGGCATGTGCGGGCGGTGGATGGCATCAGCCTCGCCCTGACGCCCGGGCGTACCTTGGCGCTGGTGGGCGAATCCGGTTGCGGCAAGACCACGGTCGGGCGCGCGTTGATGCGGATGCTGCCGATCACGGAGGGGGATCTGTTCTGGCAGGGGCAAGCCGTCGTCGCCCGCGATAAGGCGCAGGAAAAAATCCTGCGTCAGAGCCTGCAAATGGTCTTTCAGGACCCTTACGGCTCCCTGAACCCGCGCATGAGCGTGGGCGAAATTCTGCTGGAAGGCATGTTGGCGTTGGGCGCGGTACGCAAGGCGCAGGAAGGGCGCGAACGCGCCGCGACGCTTCTGGAGCAGGTCGGGCTGAAACCCGAAAGTCTTGACCGCTACCCGCATGAATTCTCCGGCGGTCAGCGTCAGCGCATCGCCATCGCGCGCGCGCTCGCCGTGTCGCCCCGCGTCATCATCTGCGACGAACCCACGTCCGCGCTTGACGTTTCCGTGCAGGCGCAAATTTTGAACCTGATGAAAGACCTGCAAAGCGGTTTGAACCTCGCCTATCTGTTCATCACCCACAATTTTGCCGTGGTCGAATATCTCGCGGAGGAGATTGCCGTGATGTATCTGGGGCGCATTGTCGAATCCGGCACGACCGCCGCCGTGCTGACTGCGCCCGCGCATCCCTACACCCAGGCGCTGCTCTCCGCCGTGCCGCGTATTGAAGGCGGGCGCGAAATCATCCGTCTGGCAGGCGAAACGCCATCCCCTGCCCATCCGCCTGTCGGCTGCCATTTTCATCCGCGCTGCCCGCAGGCGACGCCGGAATGCAGGCAAAGCTATCCGCCCTCCACGTCGGTCGGAGAAGGGCACAGGGTCAACTGTTTTTTATATCAAGGAGCCAAAGTATGAACAATCGGACATGGGTCAGATTGAGTAACGTCATCGGGCTGGTCGCCATCATCGCGCTGGTGTATTGGGTATTCGGCTTTATCGTCGTCGAGGCGTTCGACCTGCGGGTTTTCCAGAAAATAAGCGCGGCAATTTTTGGCATGAGCATTATGGGCATCCTCGCGCTGATGTCCGGCGCGTTGATCATCAACATCATGTTCAACCTGACGCGCATCGCCGAGAAACACAATCAGGATGCGGTGTCCGCTACCAAAAGCAGCGCAAAACGCTGGATTGCGCTCGCCGCCTGCTTTCCGCTGATTCTGGCGCTGCTGTTTACCGGAAATTATCTGAGCGTACAGGAAAAGAAAGCGGAGATGATTGCCAATAGGGCACCTCGAATTACCCTTGTTTTTCAGCAAATCAGCTCAAAAAAACTACCTGTGCCGAAATTTGGCGCAATTATTTTGAATGAAGCTCTATTTTTTGAGTGATTTTGCCTCGATTTTGCCTTA
>BNUD01000118.1 GCA_025997095.1 Betaproteobacteria bacterium
CCTTTGCTTTCGGCATAAAAATGCGCCGCGCCCTTGATCGCCAGATTGTCGGATTCCGTCGCGCCGGAAGTCCAGATGATTTCGCGCGGGTCGGCGTTCACCAGCGCGGCGACTTGCTCCCGCGCTTCTTCCACGGCGGCTTCCGCCACCCAGCCGAAGCTGTGCGAGCGCGAGGCGGGATTGCCGAATTTTTCGGTGAGATAGGGCATCATCTTTTCCGCCACACGCGGGTCGACGGGCGTGGTGGCGGAATAGTCCAGATAAATTGGCAGATTAGGCGAGGTCATGGTTGCAGAAAACTCCGTGGTTTTAGCCTGGCGCGGCGCGCTCAGGATTGCAGCGCCGTCAGTTTTTGTAACTCGGAAAGCGCGGTCTTTAGCGCGCCAAGAAAATCGTCAATTTCGGTGGTCGTGGTCTGCGCGCCCAAACTCACGCGCAAAGCGCCACGCGCCAGCGTAGGCGGCACGCCCATCGCCAGCAGCACATGCGACGGGTCGGGATTGGCGCTGGAACAGGCGGAGCCGCTGGCGACGGCAAAACCTGCGCGGTCAAGGCGGGCAAGCAGGGTGTCGCCTTCGATGCCGGCAAAGGCAAAATAACTGGTGTTGGCAAGCATCAACGACCAGAGTTCGGGTTTTTCGGCGGCGGATAACACCGCCTCCACGCCCGCCAACGTCACCCGACCCTCGGCGTCTACGGGCAATTCCGCCAGGCGCCAGCCGCGACGGGTTAATTGTCGCGCCGCGTTTAACACGCAAGGATGTTCGATGGCAGAAAACGCCACCATCCCTGACCTGCCCAATGCCGCCGCCGCACCCTGCAAAAACAGATTGTTCGCCTCGCTGCCGCCGCTCGTAAAAACCACTTCGGTCGGATGCGCGCCTGCGGCGGCGGCAACCTGTTCGCGCGCCAACTCTACCGCCCGCCGCGCGACGCGCCCCTGTTCATGTCGACTGGAGGCGTTGCCGTAGCGCGCCGACAGATAGGGCAGCATGGCGGAAAGCACGCGCTCATCAAGCGGTGTTGTGGCGTTGTAGTCGAGGTAAACGGACATGGCAGGTTTTTTTGAGGCTCAATGGTGGGCAGCCGCCATTTTAGCAACCTTGACGCCGCTCATCTGCCGCGCTTTGGCGCGTCGTGGTTTTTCTTCGATATGCACCGCGCCGCCCTGCCGATAGGTGTATTGCTGCACCAGATCATCAAGGCTGACAGAAGCCAGATAATTCAGCATTTTCCGGTTCAGTTCGCTCCACAATTCATGGGTCATGCAGCGTTGCTGATCCTGGCAATCTTCCTGCCCGCCGCAGAGGGTCGCGTCCAGACGCTCATCCACCGACTGGATGATGTCCGCCACCGAAATTTGCCCGGCGGGTCGCGCCAGATGGTAGCCGCCGCCCGGGCCGCGCAGGCTGCTGACCAACTCGCCACGGCGCAGACGGGAAAAAAGCTGCTCCATATAGGAGAGCGAAATGCCGTGCCGCTCGCAAATACTGATGAGCGGAATGGGCTGGTTGACATGTTTGTCGCGCATCGCCAGATCCATCATGGCAGTCACGGCAAAACGTCCCTTGGTCGTCAAGCGCATGGAGGTCTCCTTTTTATTCCTACGTTTTCAGTCAACAAAGAACCGCAAGAATAGCGGGACGACCGCCTATTAGTCAACTATTTTACTCAGGTATTCGGGGTCGAACCGATCACGCGCCTCTGTCACATCCTCCACGGCGATGCCCGCCGCGCGCAGATGTTCCAGCAACAACGCCAGCCGCCGGTCGGTTTCCGCCGCGTGGTCGAGCAGCCCGTGCAACGCCAGCGTCAGCGGGTCGTTTTCGTCGCCGCCCACGGCGTAGGCGGAAAAACCCAGCCGGTTCGCCTGCGCCTCACGCGCATCCCGCATCTGCTCCGTCTGCCGCGCATCGAGAATCCGCGCCGGAATCCCCACCGCCGTCGCGCCAGCGGGCACATTGCGGGTCACGACCGCATTGGAACCAATGCGCGCCCCCGCCCCCACCGTAATCGGCCCCAGCGCCTTCGCGCCCGCGCTGACCACCACGCCATCGCCCAACGTCGGATGCCGCTTGCCTTTCTCCCAGGAAGTGCCGCCCAGAGTCACGCCGTGATAGAGCGTCACATCGTCGCCGATCACCGCTGTTTCGCCAATCACCACCCCCATGCCGTGATCGATGAAGAAGCGCCGCCCAATCACCGCGCCCGGATGAATCTCAATCCCCGTCAGCCAGCGTCCCCAATGCGCCACCAGCCGCCCCAGCCAATAGAGCCGCCACCGCCAGAGCCGATGCGCGAAACGATGAAAAATCAGCGCGTGGATGCCGGGATAACAGGTGAGCACCTCCCAAAACGACCGCGCCGCCGGGTCACGGGCAAATACCGACAAAATATCTTCACGCAAATGCCGCAACATGGGCACACCACTCATGGTTAAGGAACGGGTTAAAAAGGTCGGTCATTGTAGGATTCCCGACTAATCCTATCAAGATTTCCGTAGAAAAATGCAATACACTTGCGGATTTCAGGTAGCTGTAATTTACCAAACCCTGCGTTGCCACACGAGATCAAAATATGCCCATCAATACAGGCACATCGACCAACACCGTTGCAGCACATCCCCCTGCTTCCGCGCAAACCCGCGCCATTGCCGCCTTTCAATCCGAAGATTTCGATCAGGCGGTTGCCCTTTTCTCCGATTTGTTAACCGCAGAACCGGAAAACCCGCTACCGCACGCCTATCTTGCCTTTATTTGCGCCCGTCAGGGATTAATTGAAGAAGCGCGCGCGTTCATTTCGGAAGCCGCCCGGCTTGCCCCCGCTCAAGCCGACAGTTTCAATGCGGCATTGGGTGAAACCTTTTTAAAGGCGGGCAACCCGCTCCTTTCAGAGGAATTTCTCTTCGCCGCCATCCAGGGCAAACCCGACCTGTTCGCAGCCTACCCTGCGCTTGCCAAAGCCATGCGGCAAAACGGGCGGATGACCGAAGCCATTCAACTGCTGCAAGGCGCGGCTACCATACCCTCCGCTACGCAGAAAACCTTGCAAGACTTGTTGCTGGAATGGCTCTCCCAACAGGGCGACATTGAGGCGTTGGTGGAATTCTGCGGCAAACACCAGCCAGCCTTGCAAATGTTAAGGCTCTCCCTGCTGCCACGCACGGGATACGCGCCGGAACGCATCCGCTCTGCGGTACGGGATATTGTTTCCGCCGCCGCCATGAATTACTTACCCGTTTCCACCGACGACAGGCGACTGATCGTCGCCCCTGCGCCCCATAAACCTCTTGCCATTGCCTTTCTGGTCAGTGATTTTCGCCGCGAACAACTTTCCCTGCGGCTGGAGGCTCTGCTGCTCCATCTGCCCCCCGAACGCTACATCACGGCGATGCTGTATAACGACCCGGAAAGCGGCGCGCACGAACTGGCGCAACGGTGCAGCCTGATCAATGACCACTGTATTGTGTCCTTCCCGAAAAGCGACGCCGAAATCTTGCAGTCCGTAGATGAACTGGGGATTCAGGTGTTGGTCGACATGGATGGACTCAGCGCGCGCAACCGGTTTTCCCTGTTTGCCGCCGCGCGCGTTCCCTGCAAACTCTCCTGGGACGATACGGCTTTGCTCCGCGAATCCGGCTTTACCTGCATTCAGGGCGAGGCGCTATCGGACGATCATCCCCTCACCTTCGCCCTGCCCGGCATGGGGGAGCTGCACAATTTTGCTGATTTTGCCATCACGCCCCGCCCGGCGGATGAACCGCCGCGTTTCGGCTGCCTTTGCGCCGCTGTCCATTACAACCGGGATAACTGGCGTCTGTTCGCCAAGCTGCTGGCGCAAACCCCGGCAAGCCGCCTCGTCATCAATCTGGCGGAATTGGGCGAGATGGCGCAAGCGTTCATCTCAGAAATTTTTGCGAAAGCACAGGTCGCCCCGGAACGACTGGAATTCATCCGCGCCATCGACCTTGAATCCCTCGCTACCGCCTGGAACCGCGTCGATGTGGGTCTTGCGCCCCTCGAAGGTCCCGGCGATATGGCGTTGCCCCTTGGCTTGTGGATGGAAAAACCGTATCTCGCCCTCGCTGGCGATGCGCCCTGGTCGCGCCGCCCCGCCGCATGGCTTGCCACGCTGGGTCTTGACGATTTTATCGCCCGGACGCCAGACGACCTGCTCACGCGCGCAGCCCACCTCTTTCACGCCCCAAATGCCCTCCGGCGCACGGATTTGCGTCAGAAAATGCGCGCGCTCCCTGGCGCGTCCGCCCAAAATTTCGCGCTGGATTTTGCCACGCGCCTTGAAAAAACCCTCTCCCTCTGAGGAGGGCGTCGCCAAAAAATGAACGCTCAAACCCCGCCCGCCTGCCCGCCTCAGCCAAAAATCTCCGTCATCCTGCCCAGTATTGATGGCTGGAAATTCGCCCAGTCTGTCCAACGCTACGAGGAGCTGCTCTCCGGCATTCCCCATGAAATCATTGGCATCCATGACGCAAAATCCCTTGCCGAAGGCTACAACCGGGGCATGAAAGCAGCGGCGGGCGATATTCTGGTGTTTTCTCATGACGACGTATTGTTTCTTGACCCGGATTTTGGCAAAAAAATCATCACCCGCATGGAAACCTGGGATTTATTGGGATTCGCGGGCGCTTCCCGCCTGATTTATCCGCTCTGGTGCGCCGCCGACTGGCCTTATCTGCATGGCGCGGCATGTCACCCCTATTACGATGTCAGCGAGGCTTATCTGCACTTTTCGGTCTATGGCGCCACCGATTACCCCGTCGTCGGCAATATTGAAGCGCTCGATGGTTTATGTCTGATTGCCCGGCGCGCATTTGCCTCCCGCATCGGCTTTGATGCCGAAACCTTTGATGGTTGGCATCTGTATGATCTGGATTTCAGCTTTGCCGCGCATCTCGCGGGCGGCAAGGTTGGCGTGTGTTGCGACATGCCTTACATCCACGCCACAAGGAGCGTGCATTCCAGTCAAAATACCCTGGCGGGCGAGGATTACACCCACTACGCCCGGCGTTTTTTTATGAAATATGAGGCGCACATGCACCCGGAGCATATTCCTGCCCAACATCCCTTTAGCTTTTCCTGCCATTTTCGGGAGCATCACGCCTTGATTGCCGCCTGGAACGAAGCCACCCTGAAACGCGCAACCCTCGCCATGCGGCGCAACCGTGAGGGATAAGCCGCCATGTCCCATACCTCCAGACCCAAATTCTCTGTCATTATTTGCAGCATCAACGCCTTGAAATTCGCGCAGGTTTCCACCTGTTACGCACGACTGCTCGCCCACGTGCCGCATGAAATCATTGGCATCCACGACGCCAAATCCATGACCGAAGGCTACAACCGGGGCATGGCGCAGAGTACCGGCGACATCCTTTGCTTTTCTCATGACGACATTCTGATCCTCGACCCGGATTTTGCCGCAAAAATCAGCGATTACCTGCAAAGCTACGACATACTGGGATTTGCGGGTACGACGCGGCTTGTCTCCGGACAATGGCTTGACGCCGGACATCCCTGGCTACGTGGCGTAGTGGCGCACCCCTATGTCAGGGAAAGCCTTGCTCTCTCTGTTTATGGCGTTTCCGAATGGCCGGTCAGCCGTGACATTCAGGCGATTGACGGTCTGCTCATGATTGCCACCCGAACCGTGGTGCTGGCGACCGGGTTTGACGCCGCTACCTTCGACGGGTTTCACCACTATGATCTGGATTTCAGTTTTTCCGCTTACCTGGCGGGGGCAAAACTGGGCGTCTGCTGCGACATTCCCATCATTCACGCTTCCGCAGGAAGTTACAACGACCAGTGGCGGCAATCCAACGAGCGTTTTCTGCAAAAGTACATGGAAAAACTCAACCTGATCGACCCCGCCCACATCCCATCCAGAGGCAGAGGCAGAGGCACCATCGTCAGGAATCACAACAAACTGCACACTTTCTGGCAAGAGGATCTGCTAAAACGCAGCACCATCGCCCAACATCGATCCACGATGTTCAAACAGAACGCCGAGTGAGCCATTAACCCGACAGGACGACCGTCGGGACGCGCCGCTCACCG
>BNUD01000119.1 GCA_025997095.1 Betaproteobacteria bacterium
TTGATGCCAATTTGACACGTACCCTGTTTACAAATGACCTTCCGCGTGGCATAAGTTCTCCTGAAATGGAGGGGCGCGTACCGCTGGTTTCGTATGCGACGGTCAGAATGCAAAGCGATTTCAAGGAGGCCTCGTTGAGCGCGACGACGGGCACGGTTGGTAACACGGGCGGAACGGGGACAGGTACATCAGGTTCCGGTTCATCAGGCTCTTCTTCGGGAGGATCGTCAGGTTCGGGGGCGTCAGGTTCATCGGGCGCAAGCGCCCTGCTTGACAGCGCGTTTGCCAGCGGTAATGACAGCGACAACGCTCCGGTTGGTGGTGCGGGCGACAGTGTTGCCGCCTGCGCCATCGAAAGCGGAGAAGAACCTGGTTGCGGTTGCGACGGGGGTAACGCGAACGCCAATACCGATGCTGATGCCTCAAGCGTTGGCATGATGCGTCCTGCCGTGCAATCCATGATTGGCAGTCTGGCGCTCGCGGATACTCCGCTGGCTTACCGTCCGGCGCGTGGACCGGAGGTGCCGCTTACTTTTACCTACAGTCATCGTGAAAGTCGCCAGCCGGGTACCTTCCACTATAGTCATGTTGGTCCGAAATGGAGCTATACCGGCGTCACCTATATTGTGGATGATCCCGCCAGCGTAGGGCGCAACGTGCAACGCTACATGGCGGGTGGCGGCACACGGTTTTTGACGGGGTTCAACCCTGAAACGCAACGCTTTGCGCCCGACATCCGCGACCAGTCCATTCTTGTGCGGCAATCCGGCGACCCGGTGAAATACGAACGTCATCTTGCGGATGGCAGTCTTGAAATCTACGCGCGGGCAGACGGCAGGGCATCTTACCCGCGCCGCATTTTTCTGACCGAAAAACGTGACCCCGCAGGTTGGGCGCTGAAATACCGATACGACGCCCAAAACCGCCTGACCGCCCTTGAAGATGCCTCCGGTCAAACCACGCGAATCGAATACGCCCACGCCGATCCGCTCAAGATCACCGCCATCGTTGATCCCGCTAGTCGTCGTGCACGAATCACCTACGATGATCAAGGTCGTCTTGATAGCATTACTGACGCGGTGGGTGTGACTTCTCGCGTCCGCTATCGTGCGGATAGCCACTTCATTGAACGGCTTACCACCCCTTATGGTGCCAGCACGTTCGACTTCGGCGAAGAACCCGGAGCGCGTTGGGTTGAACTGACTTCCCCGACCGGAGATACCGAACGGATCGAAGTACGCGACGAAACCCCAGGCATGGCTCGCTCCGACAAGGACATTCCGATTGGCATCAGTATCGCCAACCGCGATCTGCATCATCGCAACACCTACTATTGGGATGCCGCCGCCTATGCTCAACATAAAGGCGACTACACCAAAGCGCGTATAAAACACTGGGTCATTAACAGCCCTAACGACGACGTACTGGAGAGTTTCAAGGCACCGCTGGAGAGTCGCCTCTGGTTCAATTATCCCGGACAAAAGCACCCCAGCGATCTGGGCACTTGCCGTCGCCCTTCGGCGATTGCCCGTGTGCTGCCTGATGGTACTGACCAGATTACGCGGATGACCTACAACGCCCAAGGACGCCTGACACGGCGCATTGATCCTCTGGGCAGAGAAACAAAATACGAATATGCCGCCAACGGCATTGATCTTACTGCCATCCGCCAGAAACATGGCGAACGCGATGACACCTTGGCGCAGATCACCTGGGACAAACAGCATCGTCCGCTTACCTTCAAGGATGCCGCCGGGCAGACCACGACCTTTACCTACAATGCCCAAGGGCAATTGCTGCGTCAGCGTAACGCCCTGAACGGTCAAACAAGCTATCAATACGACATTGCGGGCAGGGTCGTCAAAATTCTTAACGCGCTAGGTCACGTCGAAGCATCATATGTCTACGATGTGGCAGGCAATATAACAAGCGAGACCGACAGTACGGGGCATACCCTCAAACATGCCTACGACGGACTGAACCGCCGAATCAAAACCACGTACCCGGACGGCACGACAACCGAGCGCGTGTGGGACAAACTTGATCTTGCCCGAACAAAAGACCGCAACGGCAAACTCACCGACTATCGGTATGACGCGGCAGGTCGCCTCATTGAAGTCAAGGACGCGCTGCGAACAATTCGCCACGCCTACGACGCGGCGGGTCGTCCCATTCGCCTGACTGACGGCAACGGTCACGCCGTCATCTGGACGCGCGACGTACAGGGCAGAATGATTGCCCGAACAGAAGCCGATGGCGCTAAAACCACGATTGAATATGACCGTGCGGGTCGTCCTGTCAAACGCACAGACCCTTTGGGTCAGACGCGCGTGTTTCACTACGCCAAAGACAACGCGCTGAACCGCGTCAGCTATCTGAACGCAATCCACGCGACATCTGAAATCCGCCTTGAATGGGATAACGATTACCCGCGCCTTAAAGCGATGACGGATGACATGGGCACGACCCGTTATCGTTACGGCGCTACGGGCGAGCCGGGGGCGCTGCGCCTTGTTGAAGAGCGTACTGGCGAAGCTACCCGGCAACTTGCTTACGACGCGGCGGGTCGAAAACAAAGCTGGCGCGTAGGGCAGGGGGGAGAAAGTTACCAGTACGATGCGCTGGGTCGCGTTGCCGTGACCCGGAACAGTGCGCTTGGAAACTTTGACTATGGTTATCTGGGTGACACCCGTCAGATGACGAGCGCACAACTGGACGGCACAACAATTCGCCGCGCTTACACCTACGAAACCCAGGAAGCGGGGCGGCTCAAACGCATGACCCACCCCCGTGCTGCCCGCAGCTACGCCTTTGAAAACGCCCCCGAACAACTCATTAAAAGCCTGACCGAAACGACCGCGAACCAAAGCAAAGCATGGGTCTATCAATACGACGATCTTGACCGTTTGACGCAAGCGAAACGGGACGACGGGCAACGGTACGCCTACACCCTCGACAAGGGCGACAATCTTACCGCCATCACAACGCCCGTCAGCAACAAAACTTTTACGCCTGACGCCGCCAACAAAATCAAGCGGACACCGTACAAATACGATGCAAATGGCAACCGAACGGAAGATGAACGGCACACCTACCAGTGGGACGCGGAAAATCGGCTGATTGGCATCGGCTACAAAAACGCGCCGCGCAAAAAGAGCGAATTCCGTTACAACGGACAAAACAAACGCATCGCGGTCATTGAGGCGGATGGCGCAAAGCGAACCGAGACCCGCTACGTCTGGTGCGGCAACGAGATTTGCGCGGCGCAAGGCAAAGACGGGCAAAGCATCGCGCATTATTATGGCGAAGGCGTCTACCGTTCCAAGACCGACAAGAAAGAATATTACGCCCGCGACCATCTGGGTTCCGTGCGTGACGTGCTTGACGAAAAGGGACAGTCTCTTGCCCGTTACGACTATGACCCGTATGGCAATTTCATCACCCCGCCCAAAACCGCGCCTGAGTTTGGCTACGCGGGGATGCAATACCACGCGCCGAGCGGGTTGTATCTGACAAAATACCGGGCTTATGACCCGCAAACGGGAAGATGGCTGTCGAAAGACCCGATTGAGGAAGCGGGCGGGTTGAACCTTTATGGGTATGTGGGGGGGAATCCGATCAGTTGGAATGACCCGCTGGGGTTGGCGAAAGATAGTGCGTGTGTAGTTAGATGCATGACATACGGGGGTGTCGCAGGCATCATCATTGGTGGTGCTGCGGGAACGATGTGCACAGCAGGTGCGCCAGCATGCATGGTAGCGGGAGTTAAGTTTGGGGGAATTGCTGGCGCTAGCGTTGGCTGGGGTATCGCCCAGATAGCTTGTGATGATGCACCGGGCAACAGTACGCCTGTACCGGGGACGACAGACAGTGCCCCTTCTGTACCATCAACATCGGATCCGGAAGTCCTGTCTGCGGCGCATGCGGCGGCTGCGGCGAAAAGCGACAGAACCACTCCTGCATATGGCGGGAATTGCTCGCCGGATGAATTTGACGAACTAAATCAAGCCCAAAACGACGTCTGCAAAGATAAAGCAAATGGCGCCCAAAGGCTTGGGGGGTGCGTTTCGGATATGACGCCTCTTTCAAGGGCAACAAGAATGAAGCAATGGGATGCGTGTGCAAGAGCTAGAGAAAATATCGCTAAACGATGTTTTGCGGGTGGTGACCAAGGACATCGCCAACAAATAGAACAGGCTTGGAAGGCGGTAGAAAAGTGCGGAGGAACACGACCATGACCAAATGTTTAATAGAATCCTTGCTCATGTATTTTCCTGATCAAAGCGTTCTTTCATATGATGAATTCGTTCACGAGGACGAAAAAGGGATGGATTTATGTAGCCATCTCTACGATTATGACGAAAATTTGGTGAAAGAAACATATACGTACATTTCTCGCTCTTGGACGGAAATATATTGGCCTGCCATAGCAGATGTTGGCGGGGCTGGAAGTGATGCTTGGATGTTGCCTATGTTTTTGAATAAAAAAAGCTTTATTCACTCATTTCCATCGCTCCTGAATTTTGTTTCTACCATGCCGTCAGTATGCGAAGGAAATATTACGGGGTGCGAAATGTTAGTTGATAATTTCATTGATCAGCTAAATTTGAATGAAGTAAGACAGGAATGGAAACGTAATTTATATTTCTCATTAGATGAAAAAGTAAAAAAGATTGTTGGTTTTATATTATCAAATGAAACCCGCTCGCTTTATGCACAAGATGCGCTTGATAGCTATTGGTGTCAATTTGTGGAGACTTTGTGATGACGATCAACAACAAACTTAAAGATATGTTACTGCGGGTTTTCACTGTGGGCGATCCGCCACAAGAACTATTTGCGGGTCATTTGCTAGATTATGAAGATGATTACCATGAAGCTGAGAGATAGCCTTACAGAGCAAGCGATCCGTGAGCAATTGCTTTGCTCATGGACAGGCATGAAGGATGAAAAGAATAAAATCATGTCTGTTTTGAGGAAGGAATTTGGTGAAATTAAAAGTGCTTTCGTGTTAAATTGGACACCGGAGCAAGGAGAGGATATTTATACGGTTCTGGTTAATGCTTCAAACATAGTATATCTTGAAATCTCAAAAGAAAATGATAGCTTAATAAGCTTCAGCGTAAATTCTGTAAGAGAATATGAGAAGAGACTTCGAGGGAAACCGGGTAGAATACAGTTGGCAGTCGCTTTGGATATATCAAAGACTTTGAGTAAATGATTCGGGGAAGAGGATGAGTAACAATAAATATCGCCAGATGTTTCAAGTGCCAAAGCATTCATTTGAACGAACTATCGTTGGATTTGATCTCCGAAAGAGTTCTTCACTGAATAACTTGTTTATGACTTCATATGACGATTCAGTGCGATATGAGGCGCTTAACGAGAGCTTTCAAGATCAACAATCTGGTCTGAACCTCTTCTATATTGATCCCTCTGCTATTCCTTCGTTGACGCTTCCTGTTGATGCACGAATTATTGCGTTTGATTTGCCAAGCGAGTTTGTTGCCTATTTGTCATGCAGGAATGTTTCGAACCCACAACCATTGCCAACAGTAGACATCAACAATGGTTGGGCATTCATGGGATTTGATGTTGTAGATGCAATTACTCAGACAAGTGCGTTTCATGGGTTTGATCTAACCACTTCGCTGAGCGAAATAATAAAAAAATGTTCCCTTCGTTTTAATGGGCATGGTCTGCTTGATGACAGAGAAGCTACAGTAAGATCTGCGGAATTTTTTGATGATTTAATCCCGGAACATGCTCCATTTATGCCGTGTGGTGTGTGGCTCAAGTATCCCCCCGCCCCATCAAGCACGAAGTTGACATGATGTTGCGTGAGGTGCGTCTTGGCATTGATCTGGATAATGCGCTGGATCATCTGGCGGTGCGGGTGCAATCCAGCGAGATGATCATGGTGGCGGCGG
>BNUD01000120.1 GCA_025997095.1 Betaproteobacteria bacterium
GGGCGATAACGTGTCGATCACGGTGAAGCTGATCGCTCCCATCGCCATGGAAGAAGGTCTGCGCTTCGCCATCCGTGAAGGCGGTCGTACCGTCGGCGCGGGCGTCGTCGCCAAGATCATCGAGTAAGGTTTACTCGGTTTGAATATAAGGCGCTCCACCTTCGGGGCGCTTTGTAGTCTCTGTTGCAGGGGTATAGCTCAACTGGCAGAGCGTCGGTCTCCAAAACCGAAGGTTGGGGGTTCGATTCCCTCTGCCCCTGCCAATTTATGTAGTCCTCGTCCGGGCGTTTTGTTCGGGAAAGTTTTTGCGCCAGATGGTCGATAAAATCAAAATTGCGCTCTCCCTGCTGCTGGTCGCGGCGGGCGTTGTCGGGTTTTACCTGCTTGCTGATCAAGCGACGGTATTGCGTGTGCTGGCGGTTGCCGCCGGAGTGATCGCGGGCGGCGTGCTGTTCTGTGTGGCGACCGAGCCGGGTTCGCGCTTCGTGCTGTTGTGGCGCGAGGCGTTGGTCGAGCTGAAAAAAGTCGTTTGGCCGACCCGCAAGGAAGCCCTGCAAATGACGGGCATGGTGTTCGCCTTTGTGGTGGTGATGGCGATTTTTCTGTTCCTGACCGACAAGACCCTGGAATGGGTGATGTATGACCTCGTTTTGGGATGGAAATCATGAGCCGCCGCTGGTACGTCGTACACGTCTATTCCGGTTTTGAAAAAAGCGTCATGCGCGCCCTGATGGATCGCATCGAGCGTTCCGGTCTGGTCGACCTGTTCGGTCGCATTCTGGTGCCGGTCGAAGAAGTCGTGGAAATGAAAAACGGTCAGAAGGCCATCACCGAACGCAAGTTCTTCCCCGGCTATGTGCTGGTGGAAATGGAGATGAACGACGACTCCTGGCATTTGGTAAAAGACACGCCGCGCGTCACCGGTTTTGTCGGCGGCACGGCCACCAAGCCCGCGCCCATTTCCGAAAGGGAAGTAAACGACATCATGCGGCAAATGCAGGCGGGCGTTGAAAAGCCGCGTCCCAAGGTGTTGTTTGACGAAGGCGAAGTGGTGCGGATCAAGGAAGGCCCGTTTGCCGACTTCAACGGCAGCGTCGAATCCATTGACTACGAAAAGAATCGCATCTCTGTTTCGGTCAGTATTTTCGGGCGTTCCACCCCCGTTAATCTCGAATTCTCGCAGGTCGAAAAAGTCTGATTTTTCAAGGCGCAGCCGGACGCCTTTCACTCCGGCAAGAGGAGCGTCAGTAAGGGAAAGAAACCCTGAGCGCGCGTTACCACTCACTGACAAGGAAACAAAATGGCCAAGAAAATTATCGGCTACATCAAGCTGCAAGTGCCGGCAGGGAAAGCGAATCCTTCGCCCCCGATCGGTCCCGCCCTGGGTCAGCGCGGTCTCAACATCATGGAATTCTGCAAGGCGTTCAACGCCAAAACGCAGTCTCTGGAACCGGGTCTGCCGATTCCCGTGGTGATCACCGCCTTCGCGGACAAGTCCTTCACTTTCATCATGAAGACGCCGCCCGCGACCATCCTGATCAAGAAGGCAGCCGGGATCAAGTCCGGGTCGCCCAAGCCGCATACCGACAAGGTGGGCAAGATTACGCTCGCGCAATGCGCCGACATCGCCAAACAGAAACAGCCTGACCTGACCGCCGCCGATCTGGACGCCGCCGTGCGTACCATCGCCGGTTCCGCGCGCAGCATGGGCGTCACCGTGGAGGGGCTGTAATCATGGCAAAGCTCACCAAAAAACAAAAAGCGCTCGCCAGCAAGGTTGACGCGCAAAAGCTCTATCCCGTCGCCGAAGCCCTGACGCTGGTCAAGGAAACCGCGATTGCCAAATTCGATGAATCCGTTGACGTGGCGGTGAATCTCGGCATTGACGCGCGCAAGTCCGACCAACTGGTGCGTGGCTCCGTCGTTCTGCCCGCAGGGACGGGCAAGAGTGTGCGCGTCGCCGTGTTCGCCCAGGGCGACAAGGCGGAAGCAGCCAAAGCCGCTGGCGCCGACGTTGTGGGTTTTGACGACCTCGCTGCCGAAGTCAAGGCGGGCAAGCTGGATTTTGATGTGGTCATCGCCACGCCGGACGCCATGCGGATCGTGGGGCAACTGGGTCAGATTTTAGGCCCCCGTGGTCTGATGCCAAATCCCAAAGTGGGTACGGTGTCCGCCGACGTGACCACCGCCGTGCAAAACGCCAAGGCGGGTCAAGTGCAATACCGTACCGACAAGGGCGGCATCATACACGCCACCATTGGTCGCGCTTCTTTCCCGGCTGACAAGCTGGAACAGAATCTGCGCGCCCTGATCGAAGCCCTGACCAAGGCGAAACCCGCCGCGTCCAAGGGGCAGTATCTGAAAAAAATCGCCATCGCCAGCACCATGGGCCCCGGCGTGCGCGTGGATCAGACCAGCCTGACTGGTGCCGCAGCGTCGTTATAGATGTAAAGACTTTGGGACGCAGCGCCGCCGTTTTGCGATGGCGCTGCGGATCGTCAAAGACCACAGGCGCACCCGGATTCCCGGGCGCTCAAAAGGTTTGACCAGCCTGTGCAGATGGTGTTCCCGAACAAGGATTTTGCCGGAAGACTTCGCGTCTTTCGGCGTGCTTCTGGTTCAGGTCGCCGTAGGAGTGACGGGATATTTATCTCGTCATATTTTGACTTGAAAGGAGGAAAGACCCGTGGGTCTCAATCTCGAAGACAAAAAAGCCGTTGTGGCTGAAGTGGCGGCGCAGGTAGCCAATGCTCAGACTGTCGCGGTGGCTGAATATCGCGGCATTGAAGTGAGTGACCTCACCTTGCTGCGTAAGCAGGCGCGCGAGGCCGGAGTGTATCTGCATGTGCTGAAAAACACTTTGGTGCGGCGCGCGGTGGCGGATACGCCATTCGCAACGCTGGCGGAACATCTGGTCGGGCCGCTGATTTACAGCATTTCCGCCGATCCCGTGGCGGCCGCCCGTGTGTTGCACAACTTCGCCAAAACCAACGACAAGCTCGTCATCAAGGCGGGTTCTTATGCGGGCAAGCTATTGGACAAGGCGGGCGTGCAAGCGCTGGCTTCCATCCCTGGCCGCGAAGAACTGCTCGCCAGGTTGCTGGGCGTCATGAAAGCGCCGGTTTCCGGCTTCGCCGCCGTGGTCGCCGCGCTCGCCAAACAACGCGACGCATCCGCGCCTGCCGCCGAAGCGGTTGCGGCCTGATTGACAACAACTTTTTTACGATTTCACCAGGAGTGATTGAAATGGCAATTTCCAAAGAAGACATCATCGAAGCCGTCGGTAATCTGACGGTTCTCGAACTGAACGACCTCGTTCACGCGTTTGAAGAAAAATTCGGCGTTTCCGCCGCCTCGTTCGCCGCCCCCGCCGCTGGTGGCGGTGCCGCTGCCCCCGCCGCCGAAGAACAGACTGAATTCACCGTGATTCTGGCGGCTGCCGGCGACAAGAAGGTCGAAGTCATCAAGGTCGTGCGCGCCGCGACCGGACTGGGGCTGAAGGAAGCCAAGGATGTGGTTGACGGCGCGCCCAAGCCCGTCAAGGAAGGCATCTCCAAGGCGGACGCGGAAGCCCTGAAGAAGCAACTGGAAGACGCGGGCGCCAAGGTCGAACTGAAGTAATTCGCGCGTTTTTTGCGGGTCGGCGGTCGATTTTGACCTCCGACCCTTTCCGTTTTTCTGTTTTTTGATTGAACGAGGGCGCGATGTTCGTGCATCAAACGGCAACCGCAAGCGACTTTTCCGCACAGGGTGATGTTGATGTGAGGGAAGGCTTGCTGTTTCGTGTTTTTTGTATTCATTCGTATTTTGTTGACCGGTCTTCCGGTCTGACCGTTTTTTAGTCTTTCAATCTCGGAGCGACCATGAGTTCAGCCTCTTCCTATTCCTACACCGAGAAAAAACGCATCCGCAAAAGCTTTGCCAAGCGGGAGAACGTCCTGGAAGTGCCTTATCTTCTGGCGACGCAACTGGCGTCTTTTTCTGATTTCCTGCAAGCCGACATTCCGGCGGAACAGCGGGAAAATCAGGGGCTTCAAGCCGCGTTCACTTCCATTTTTCCCATCGTTTCCCATTCCGGCAATGCCCGTCTGGAATTCGTCAGCTACACGCTGGGCGAACCGGCGTTCGATGTCAAGGAATGTCACCAACGGGGACTGACCTTCGCATCCTCGCTGCGCGCCAAGGTGCGCCTGGTGATTCTGGATCGTGAAGCGTCCGTCGAAACCATCAAGGAAGTGAAAGAGCAGGAAGTGTACATGGGTGAAATTCCGCTCATGACCGAAAACGGTTCTTTCGTCATCAACGGCACCGAGCGCGTGATTGTGTCGCAGTTGCACCGTTCGCCCGGCGTCTTCTTCGAGCACGACCGGGGCAAAACCCATTCTTCCGGCAAGCTCCTGTTCTCCGCGCGGGTGATTCCTTACCGTGGCTCCTGGCTGGATTTTGAATTCGACCCGAAAGACCTGCTCTTTTTCCGCGTCGACCGTCGCCGCAAGATGCCCGTCACCACGCTCCTGATGGCGTTAGGCTTGTCGCCCGAAGAAATCCTCAAGGAGCTCTTTGAATTCAATACCTTCACGGTGAACAAGGACAGCGTTTCTTTCACCCTGATCCCCGAACGTCTGCGCGGCGAAACGGCGCGTTTCGACATCCTCGACAAGTCGGGCAAGGTCATTGTCGCCAAAGACAAGCGCATTACCGCCAGACACATCCGTGACCTGATTGCGGCGAATGTGAGCGAACACGTCGTGCCCGGCGATTTCATTCTGGGTCACGTCATCGCGCAGCCCGTCATCAATAAAGATACAGGCGAGGTGCTGGCGCTCTGCAATGAAGAAATCAGCGAAACCCTGCTCGCCCGCTTGCAGGAACTCGATGTGGGTGAAATCAGGACGCTCTACACCAACGACCTCGACCGGGGCGCGTTCATTTCGCAAACCCTGCGCAGCCACGATGCGCTCACCCGTCAGGCGGCGCGCGTCGCCATTTACCGGATGATGCGACCAGGCGAACCGCCGACGGAAGAAGCCGTGGAAATCCTGTTCCAGGGCTTGTTCTACTCCGATGAACGTTATGACCTCTCCGAAGTCGGGCGCATGAAATTTAACCGCCGTCTGGGGCGCGCGGATGATGTCGAACACAAGGTGATGGTCAGAAGCCTGCAATCGCGCGCCGAAGCCGCCTTGAAAAAGCTGGCGGAAGAAGCCGGAATGCCGTTTGTCGCCATTCAGGATCTGGTGTCCCAACTTTCCTATGGCCCGCGCGCCATTGCTGAAAACCTGACGCAGGAGGCTGCCGGAACGCTGGCGGCAAAACTGAAAAAAGTGGGCGCGAACGCGGAAGCCGTCCTGCAACTGACGCTCTCTCCGCGCGACATCGTGGAAGCCATCAAGGTATTGGTGGAACTGCGTAACGGTCGCGGCGACATCGACGATATTGACCACCTGGGCAATCGTCGCGTGCGCTCGGTGGGCGAACTCTCGGAAAATCAGTTCCGCGCAGGCTTGGTGCGCGTTGAGCGCGCCGTGAAGGAACGGTTAAATCAGGCGGAATCCGACAATCTGATGCCGCACGATCTCATCAACGCCAAGCCGATTTCCGCTGCCATCAAGGAATTCTTCGGTTCCAGCCAGCTCTCGCAGTTCATGGATCAAACCAATCCGCTCTCGGAAATCACCCACAAGCGTCGCGTTTCCGCACTGGGGCC
>BNUD01000121.1 GCA_025997095.1 Betaproteobacteria bacterium
TGGCTGGCGCTCTGCCGTCGCCTCAATCGTGATTATGAAGTCATCCCCCAGCAGTCCGAGTCCATGATACAACTCGCCATGATCCGCTTGCTCGTCAAGCGACTTGCTGATTTTTAAAACAGCTTCTCAGGTATCATTACCCCATTTCCCGTTCAGGACTTCCGCATGTCTTCGCTAACGCCAGGGTACCTTGCCGCGCTCCGTTACGAGGGTACGCAACTGGCGACCCTCCGTGCCCTGGGTGAGCATCGGGGTTGCGCTGGAGGCCGATAATCCGCAATGCTACTGGAAGAATTTCAAACCTCCTCATCCTCGTACAGCACTTGGTCGCATGTCACTGCTACATGCGCTGGCTGCTATCCGGTTATTGACCTGTTCGCTGGGCCGGGTGGTCTTGGGGAAGGGTTCGGGTCGGCGGTTGATGACAAAGGACGGCGCCAGTTCAAAAGCGTTGTATCAATTGAACGAGACGAATTCTCACACCAGACCCTCCTGCTTCGACATTTTGTCCGGCAATTTCCAGATGGTGAAATTCATAGTGATTATTATGATTTCCTCGTCGGTAAAATAACAAAAGCTGAACTCTTTTTGCGTCACTCGGACAAGCACCGGCACGCACAACAAAGCGCACTCAGAATTTCGCTCGGATCGGAATCGCACACACAAGTGTGCCAGGTTATACGTGATCGGCTTGCAGGATGCGAACGATGGGCGCTTGTGGGCGGCCCGCCATGCCAGGCTTATTCACTGGTCGGACGCTCCCGGATGATGCACAAGCCGGAGTTTAAGCAAGACGAACGCCATACGCTCTATCGGGAATATCTTCGCATCATTGTGGATCACCGACCACCAGTTTTCGTCATGGAAAATGTGAAGGGACTGCTGTCCGCCACTATCGAAGGCAAATCCGCCATTTCACGTATTATCCGCGATTTATCCACTCCTGGCGGGAGCAGCCAAAAGACTCCCGATCTTGCGTACAAACTATATTCCCTCTCTGAGGAAGCACTCGCTGAGGATGAAGTTGATCCCCGTCTGTTTGTCGTTCGTGCAGAAGAATATGGTGTCCCGCAAGCCCGTCATCGTATGTTTATCGTTGGCATTCGTAGTGACTTGAAAATCCGTCCGAAGCTGCTGAGTAAGCAGAAGGCTCCGACCGTGCGTGACATGATCGGGGCGTTACCGCCGATCCGAAGTGGTCTTTCTAAAAGAGAGGACAGCTTGGACGCCTGGCTTTCTGAAGTCCAAAAAATATCTACAATGGGCATTCGGCAACAACTTAATGGCGCGTATTATGCCGCTGATGTGGCTCAGGCACTCGATTCTCAAAATCTGATTAAACTCCACGCTCCACAAACCAGATCCTCCACGTTCTACCAACGGCGCTCACCAAAGCATAATCTGTTGCAAAGTCTTTACGATGAGAGGCTACCTGTTCTTATCGGCCACGAGGCACGCGGCCACATGGGATCGGACTTAAGACGTTACCTGTATGCAGCGACGTTTGCCGAGCAAACCGGGTACAGTCCAAAGTTAGCGGATTTTCCAACAGCATTGCTTCCTGATCATCAGAATGTGGAGCTTGGCTGTATTGGAAAGATGTTTTCTGATCGATTCCGTGTACAACTCGCGGATCATGTTTCCACGACAATTACCTCACACATTTCCAAAGACGGGCATTACTTCATTCACTACGACCCGGTACAGTGTCGCAGTCTCACAGTACGCGAAGCAGCGCGCCTGCAAACCTTTCCGGATAATTACTACTTTTCCGGGCCACGCACTGCTCAGTATCATCAGGTAGGGAATGCCGTTCCTCCCTATCTCGCACGGCAAATTGCCCACATCGTTGCCGAAGTACTTAATGCCATTCCGGAAAGCCGATAGTGACTGACACACTGACTCGTGAGCACAGAAGCTGGAACATGTCTCGTATTAAAGGACGGGATACCGGACCTGAACTGCTATTGCGTTCATGCCTGCATCGTGCGGGCTTCCGGTTTCGACTGCATGCAAAGGATTTGCCCGGACGTCCTGATATTGTTCTGCCAAAATACAGGAGCATTATTTTCGTTCACGGTTGCTTCTGGCACAGGCATGCAGGTTGTAAAAATGCGACAACACCGACCACACGTCGTGAATTCTGGCAGGATAAATTTGACGGAAATGTCAGCAGGGATCAACGCAATTGTGCTCAACTTACAGCTATCGGCTGGAACGTTCTGACGGTATGGGAATGTGAACTGGAGGTAGATGCAGGGGATGTCGTCAGTCGTCTTGCCAACAAGCTGAGGGAGAACGGCTGATGGCACGTGATCACATTCTTCCTCCAAGCGCCGCATGTCTTTCTGCGTCAATGCGGGATATTGGATACTCGCTTGAGACAGCGGTTGCAGATTTGATCGACAACAGCATTTTTGCTGGTGCCGATACCATTGATATTGTCTGTGATATGTCTGATGAGCACCCGCAGATGATTACTCTCGACAATGGCAGAGGAATGTCAAAAGACGAACTGCTCAATGCAATGCGCCACGGGACGGTCAGCCCGGGGCAACATCGATCAGCGCAGGATCTTGGTCGCTTTGGCCTCGGGCTGAAAACTGCATCATTTTCCCAGTGTCGTTTGCTGACTGTGGTGAGCGCAAAAAATGGCGTTCTCTGCGGAGCAGAGTGGAATCTGGATCGCATTGACGCCTCCGATGACTGGATACTTTCCATCCTGGATGACGCAGATATACAGGCACTACCGTATATCAACCGACTTGACTGTCACGGCACGGCTGTCATCTGGCGGGAACTTGACAGGCTCGTGGAGGAGGAGACCGGGAATCGGCGGGATGAAATCATCAACGAGAAGCTCGACGCTCTGCACAAACATCTATCCCTTGTTTTTCATCGTTTCCTTGCGGGCGAAGCCAGTGGGTACTCAAAGATAGCCATCTCAGTTAACGGACATACAATCGAGGCTTTCGACCCTTTCTGCAGAAAAAATCGTGCCACCCAGGTGTTGCAAGAGGAAATCGTCCGCATTAACGAGGCAGAGATTCGTCTGCAACCCTATGTGCTACCTCATCACTCCAGACTGAAGACTGACGAGTACGATTTCTACCTGGGGCGTAGCGATTTCATCTCGAATCAGGGTGCCTACATCTATCGCAACAATCGCCTGATGGTCTGGGGGGATTGGTTCCGACTGGTGCCCAAGGGAGAAGCTACGAAACTGGCTCGTGTTCAAATCGATTTTCCAAACAGTTTCGACGAAGCATGGACTATCGACATCAAAAAATCTCGTGCCTGTCCACCACCAGCAGTGCGAGAGCGGTTGCGTCAGATTATTGGCAGAATTACTGAGCGCAGCGTAACGGTTCATCGTGGGCGTGGTCAGAAGCTCTTTCAGGAAAACGATGCCCCGGTATGGGAGCGTTATGCAGATCGTAGTGGCATTCGTTTTTCAATCAATGTACAACATCCTCTCATCGCCTCACTGTGCGCCCGGCTGCTACCCGACGATGCAGAATCGCTGCGTGTGTTGATCGATTCGATTGCTGCCTCCCTCCCTGTCGAAATGATCTACTCCGACTACTCAACGCATCCACGTGAGGTAAGCCAGGCGGTAACAGGCAGTGACCAGACTCTCGACCGTTTAAGAAACCTCAAGCAAGTATTATATGGAAGTGGGGTCGGTGATCGAGATGCATTTCTCCAGATTGCGTTGTCCACTCATCTCTTCGAGGAAGAGATCGTCAAAACATTCATCAACGAGAGTTTCATATGAACACTACTGTTATCACGGAAGAGCGAAATATCGCGAATGCGCTCATCTCAGGTCTTGCCAATATGGAGAAAACGCCAACACGTGAGCAAGTCGAGGACAAGGCACGGCAGATTGCCGACATTTTTGGTTACCAGGGCGATCTCCGAAACATCATCACTGAGGCAATGATCTCGGTTGACATAAGCATGGGGCTGGGCGAGTCATTGGTGAATGTTGCAGCAAAGCACGATGAGGAATGGGTTCTCAAACGCCAGAATATTACCTGGACTTACGCAGATGCCTATGGGAAATTCCTGCGGGAAGAAGGCTGGTCGCCTCGTTTGATACAGTCGTTGAGTGATGTAACCCTCCGCATCCTTGGGCATTTGCAGGATCCGCAGAGCGAAGGTACATCCTGGAGCCGTCGCGGTCTGGTCATTGGTCATGTGCAATCCGGCAAGACTGCCAATTATGCCGGACTGATTGGACGAGCGGCAGATGCAGGCTACAAGTTCATTATCGTGATTGCTGGTATTCACAATAACCTGCGCCGTCAGACACAGGCTCGCATTGATGCAGCCTTTATTGGACGCTCCAGCAACCCGGAAAACCGCCAGCCAATTGGTGTCGGACGGCTGGTGGCAGACTATCCGCATCCGGCAACGCTCACTAACATTCTCAACGATTTCAGCAAGAAAACTGCCAGCGACAGCGGTTGGAAGCTCAATGATTTCAGTAAGCCGATTGTTCTGATCATCAAGAAAAATGTCACGACGCTGAAGGCACTGTACAAATGGTTGAAGGATTTCAATGCGAAACATGGTGAAAGCATTATTGCCGATGTGCCAATGCTAATGATTGATGACGAAGCTGACAATGCCTCAATCAATACCAATCAGGAAGATGTGAATCCTACACGCACTAATGCCATGCTCCGCGAGATTCTCGCCCTCTTTGCCAAGTCCTGCTATGTCGGCTACACCGCAACACCATTTGCCAATATCTTCATCAATCCTGAGGCATATGACAATGATGTGTATGAAGATTTGTTTCCTCGCGATTTCATCTACTGCTTAGATGCGCCGACGGCCTATTTTGGTCCGGAAAAGGTGTTTCTGGACGAAGAGAGCAGTCATGCAATTGTGAAACCTATCGAGGACTGCGATAATTTTATTCCGTGGAATCACAAAAAAAATGACAACATTCCCGACCTGCCACCCAGTCTTTATAGTGCACTTAATGAGTTTGTCATTGCTCGTGCCATCCGCAATCTACGTGGGCAGACTAATAAACATTGTTCCATGATGGTCAATGTTTCGCGCTTTGTTTCGATACAAAAGACTGTGCGTGACTTCATCAGTCTGTGGGAACAGAAAGCGCGAGCTGCGATACTGGCAAACTATCGGATGCCTGAATCCTCTTCTTCGAGAAATGTATACATGCAGGCATTGCACAGGATTTTCGATGAAGAATATGCAGCCAATATTGAATTCTCATGGAGTGAAGTTAAGGCGGCACTGTATGATGTATTCTCCAATCTGAAAATTTACGTCATCAACAGCAAGAGTGACGAGATATTGGATTATGCGAAATACAAAGAAGAAGGTATTGGTCTGACAGCCATTGCTGTGGGTGGTCTTTCCCTGTCGCGCGGTCTGACCATTGAAGGTCTGGTTATCAGCTACATGTATCGCAACACAAAAATGTACGATACGCTTATGCAAATGGGGCGCTGGTTTGGTTATCGTGCAGGTTACGAGCAATACCATTAAGTTAGCAAAAACAATCCACAAAATCAATAATTTACGGTATAATTAGTCCTGTAAAGCCATCACTGAAAACCAATCATGACCCTGCAATGTCAACGCCATATTTGAGTCCGTCGGA
>BNUD01000122.1 GCA_025997095.1 Betaproteobacteria bacterium
GCGAGGAGCAGAGCGACGCGGCAATCTTGGCGACCAAGGAGATTGCCGCGTCGCTCTGCTCCTCGCAATGACGGTAAGCGTAGTTGAACCCGACACTGATCCGTCAATCTGGACGCGCGATGAATCGCCAATGTCGGGTTGCGCCTGCGGCTTACCCAACCTACAGCCTGTGGCAGCATATGGCGTATTTGATTGCCGGATTAATATCATCCCCTGCTTTATGCCAAAGTCAAGTCACAGCGATTTTCTTGTTTACTTTCAATCTCGAAGCAATCATCTCGTTCCACCAGAACAGAGATGGCTTTGTTGTCGACGGAGGCGTTGGCTTTACTCCTTGACCTTCTCCGGTTTCGGGTCTTGCCAGAGGGACTGGTTTTTCAGGAATTCAGCCTTGGGGATGTAGATGCGCGCCGTTACATTAAAACGGTCATTGGGGACGGGCAGCCAGTTGTTCGCTTTGTCTGCACCCGGATTTTCGTGAGTCAGCCAGAGGTCGAGTGAGCCATCGGCGTTGTAGTGCAGTTTGTCCCGGTCGCCGATGGCGTATCTTTTGATGGGATTGTCCACCAGATAACGGTCTTTGCCATACACAGTGTATGACCAGAAGGCTTCCGCAGGCGGCAGTTTGTTGTTGTCAAAGTGGATGCGGTATTTGTATTTTCCATTCAAGGCTTCGCCCGCATTGTCCGCGAAGTATGAATAATAAATGGCTTCTTCCGGCGGCAATGCGCCCAAACCTTTATAAGCCACGAGCGCGCCGTAATTGTAATTGGTTTTGTAATCGCCCAATTTGCCTTCCGGGTCGCTGGTGTCAATACCAAACAGGATGTTGGGATTCTGCGCTTCTTTAAGCGTCTGATCGAATGCCTGATATACCTCGGCACTGATTTTATTTAACGCCTGACGGGTTTTTGCGTCAAAATCATTCAGTGAAAAATGTTTGCCCGCGCCGATGCCGACCTGCGCGATTCGGTGAATGATCGGGCTGTCTGCCGAGGCGGGCGGGTTATCGACCAAAAGGGCGTTGAAGTAATTAAAGAAATCTTCGATGGAAAGCCCTTTCACCAGTTCGACCGCGTTTTTCCCTTGATGGTCGGCGGGCAGATCGTTGCCATACCGTTTGCGGGAAGGGGCAACCGTTTCTTTGGCGAGCCATTTGGAAAGCGGTTTCAGCACAAACTTTTGTTGCAGGGGCGCGACCACATTTTTCTGGTCTTCCGGACTATTCACCTGAATTCGCCCGATGGCCCACACCAGATTGGTCGGGGATTGGAGGTGCGATAAACCGGCGGGAATCTCACCTTGCCAGTTCGGGCCGGTCACGATGTATTTTTGCGCGCCTGTGCCGGTGGTACGTTTGCCCGGCAATACAAAGTTGTTTGTCCATGCGTCCTGCAAGGGGAAGACAAAATAACGTCCATTTGTGTCGGGGATTTCAATCACCACGGGTTCATCGCCTAATTCAAGAAAGGCGATGGAATAATTGGTGTCGTTATTGGGGGCAACCACCCGTTTGAACGTATGGTCAGGAAATTCCTGAAGATGCACCAGCGTATTATCCGCTGGCGAAGAAGTTAAACGGGTCAGGTCGGTATAAATCAAAGGCGTCGCGTACAAATAGGCTTCGCGCACCAAAGAGAGGGTTTCCTGAGCGGAAAGTCTGCCTGGCTGGCTTGCGCTAACGGAATGCGTATGGATGGGCGCGCTGGTTTCCGCCGCATGGCATCCCGCCGAGAATGTGAGCAGGGCGGCGGTGAGTAAAACAATGGCGGTTTTTTTACCTGGTTTCATGGGTGATCTCGTTTTCAAATAAAGTTCGCAGGGGAGGTATGGTTCAGCATGTTCGGGCGTTATTCCGTGCTGAATCGCTGCCCCTCCCCCACGAGGGGGAGGGCGTGAAAAGTTAAAAACGGCGCCTGGGTGAGGTTGGCGCGTATCTGTCCGCCTGAATGTCGGATGTAATGCCATGTGTTCTCACATCGGCGGTAATGGGCAGGAATTGGGTATCCCATTGCGCCCACTTCGCTTTCAAACGCTGGAAATCCACCGGTTGTTTATCCTTGAGATTGGCGCGTTCGCGTTGGTCTGCAACAACATCGAATAAAAATTCGTTGTCATTGATTTTGAGATATTTCAGATTGCCTTCGCGCACCGCCCGTTGATTTTGCTCCTTGTAGCGCCAGAACAGGGAACGCGGATGTTCCGGCGCTTTGCCTTCCAGCGTCGGCAGCAGATTTTCGCCATCGCCGGGGAAGTCGGGATGCTGGGCTGCGCCAGCGGCAGCAAGCAGGGTGGGCAACCAGTCGATGGTGATGGCGACCTGATGAGTCACCTGCGGGCGCAAGCGCGCAGGCCAGCGCAAGAGCGCGGGGACGCGCAGACCGCCTTCCAGCAATTCGGTTTTTTGCCCGGTGAAAGGCCAGGTCTTGGAGAAGCGTTCGCCGCCGTTGTCGCTGGAGAACACGACGATGGTGTTTTGACCGCCGCCGTTTTTCTCGATGGCTGCCAGCACTTGACCGATGGCTTTGTCCAGCGCCTCGACGATTTCGCCGTATTTTTTCAGATTGCCGCCGTCGTAATGGAACAGGTTTTTGACGTCTTCTTTGGAACTCTGTTCGTCACCGGGACCTTCCCACGGCCAATGCGGGGCGGTGAAATGCAGCGACAGGAAATAAGGTTTGCCGGGGCCTGCGTTGCGGGTGTTGATATAGCGGGTGGCTTCGTCCGCCAGAATTTGCGTGTAATAGCCGACGCGCTCAACCCGAACTTCGCCTTCCCACAGGTCGGCGAGCACGTTGTCGCCCACGCCCGGCTTGTGGGTGAAGTAATCCACCGCGCCGCCGTGATTGCCGAAAAAGTAGTCGTAGCCACTCTTGAGCGGGCCGTAATTGGGCGGCCAGCCCAAATGCCATTTGCCGATCAGCGCCGTTTCGTAACCCGATGCCTTCAACAGCGAAGGCAGGGTGGGATGTGAAGGCGGCAAGCCCAGACCATTGTCAGCCCGTACCAGCGGTTCTTCCAGCCCGCCGCGCAAGCGGTATTGGTAACGTCCGGTAATCAGCGCGAAACGGGTTGCCGAGCAGACGGCGGAGTTGGAATAGGCCTGGGTGAAGCGCACGCCTTGCGAAGCGAGCTTGTCCAGATTGGGGGTTTTGAAATCGGTTTGACCATACACGCCCAGATCGGCGCAGCCCAGGTCATCCGCCAGAATGAAAACGATATTGGGGCGTTCGTCCGTCGCCTTGCCCTTTACAGCGGGCGCGGCGCTGGCGGCGCGCGGCGTCAGCGCGCTCACCAGGGCTTCCGCCGTAATCCCCGCCACCGCGTATTTGGCGGCGGATTTGAGAAATTCCCGACGTGGCAGTTGTCCGTGCGTGTATTGCGCCACGAGCTTTTGCACTTCGGGATGAAGCGTGTTTTCAATCTGCTTTGACATGATGTGGGCTACTCCTTTTGCTGTGCCGTGCGGTGAGCGAAATCGCTTATTTATTTTTAACCCATCATGCGCGCGGATGCATAGAACTTTTGTTTTTATGGTTAGTTTGTTTTTATATGATTTTTTATTCACTGCCTCAATATATGCATCAATTTTATTTTTATAGCAGACTGTCAATACGTTGATATTTTTCAGGGTGACATGTTTGTAACATTGCGCCGTCAATAAAAATTGAGGTGCACCATGAGCCATACGAAATTCAGGCGTAAAAGATTTTCCGCTACCAAAACATTGGGCTACGCGGGAAGTGCGGCAGCCCTGTTGCTGACCACCGCCCTGCCGGTTACGGTTGCCGCGCAAACGGCGAACGGCAAGACCGCCGCGCAGGAGCAGGAGGTCACCGCTCTGGAAACCGTGACCGTGACCGTGCGGCGTCGGCAGGAAGAAAGTCAGAGGGTGCCGACTTCCGTGAGTTCGGTCAGGGGCGACGATCTGGCGGACAAGCGCATCACCCAGGTGCAGGATTTGCAGCAGGCGTTGCCCAGTACCAATGCCGCCTTCGTGCATTCCCGCCAATCCGCCGTTGGCGTGCGCGGCATTGGCAACTCGCCTGCCAGCGAGGCGTTGGATGGCGCGGTGGGGCTGTATGTCGACAATGTGTTCTACGCCCGCCCCGGCATGTTGGCGATTGATCTCGTGGATTTGGAACAGGTCGATTTGCTGCGCGGCCCGCAAGGCACCCTGTTCGGCAAAAACACAACTGCGGGGGTGTTGAGTCTGACCACCAAAAAACCGACCTTTACGCCCGAAAGCAGCATTTCCCTGTCCGCCGCCAACCGTGGCTATTATCAGGCGCTGGCGTCGTTTTCCGGCCCCTTGAGCGAAACGCTGGCGGCGCGTCTGTCGCTCTCCAAAACCCACGACGATGGCTGGGTCAAAAACATCTACAACGGCAAGGACTTGAACAAATTCGACAGGGAAGGCATTCGCACCCAGTTTCTCTGGAAGCCGGACGCCAACTTTGACCTGCGCCTGAGCGCGGATTTCAACCACGAAGACGGCAGTTCGGGTACGGGGATTCCCTATGGTTTCGGGCCTGGAACCTGGCGGCAGACGATTGTGGCTTTGGGCGGGCAGCCGTTACCCGCCAATCCCGAAAAATACAGAACGAGTCTGGATAGCAAGCAGCAGGCGAACACACATCAAGGCGGCGTGTCGGCGGAAGCGAACTGGCATCTGGCGAGTGGCCATGATGTGACTTCCATTACCGCCTGGCGCAGATGGAATTTCAAACCCCTGAACGATTCCGATTTTTCATCGGTGCCTTACGTTGCCGCTGCCGGGTTCAATGCGGATCACAAGCAGTTTTCCCAGGAACTGCGGCTTGCCTCGCCGAAGCGCGAAACCTTCGATTACGTGGTCGGCGCTTATTACTATTGGCAGGAGATTACGAGTGAAAATTTTGTGGAGCGCGGCACAATTGCGCCGCTTCCCCGCACCCGGGATTATGGCGAATCGAAAACCCACAGCTATGCCCTGTTCGCTCAGAGTAACTGGCACCTGACGCCCCGTCTGGATTTGACCACGGGCTTGCGCGGCACCTACGAGACCAAGAAAGGCGATGTGCATCGGGCGGAAGGCGCTGTCGCTGCCGGATACGATACCGGCAACCTGAGCGTGCGTGATTTCAGTCCTTCCGCGTTGGCGTCGTTGAGCTATCGTTTCACGGATCGTTTTCTGGGTTACACCCTGGCGTCCTATGGCGAGAAATCCGGGAGCATCAACATCGGGGGGCTTGGTCAGGTGCTGACACCAACGGGCGCGCTGCGACCCGGAGGCGTGGATTCGCTCAAGATCGACCCGGAATCGGCCACCAATTTTGAAGTCGGCTTCAAGAGCGAGTGGTTCGACCGTCGCTTGCAGGTCAACAGCAATCTGTTTTATGGAAAAATCAAGGACTTGCAAACCTCCACCTGGGCGGATGATGGCACCGCTACGTTCTACTCCGTGCTGACCAATGCCGGTAATGTCAAAACCCGCGGCCTGGAATTCGACATCAAGGCACGCCCGCTGCGCGGCTTGTCGCTGACCCTGAATGGTTCGTATAACCACGCCCGCTATAGCAAGTTTGAC
>BNUD01000123.1 GCA_025997095.1 Betaproteobacteria bacterium
TCCCCCAATATCGTCGGCAATAATGCCAGCGGCGCGGTTGTCGGCATCCAGCAAACCAATGGCGCGAACAGCGCAGCGCGCAACGCCAATGTTGCGACCGAAAACCAGCCTCCCGCCAGCACCCGCGTCACCATCAGCGCAGAAGGTCAGGCGCGTCTGGCAGCGGAACAGGCATCTGGCGCACAAACCGCCGCCCCGGCACCCGCGCAGGAAGCCGCATTGACGCCCGCAGCAGAACCCGTCACCCAGACCGCAGCAGCGGCACCAGTCGAAGCAGGCGCATCTGCCGCAGTAGGGCAAGGCGCTACCCAGGCCGCAGCCAGCATCCCTGTCGCCACGGCAACGCCCGTAGCGACGCCCGCAGCAGCATCGGCAACGAATACCGCCAACGTCAATGCGCCCACGCCAGCAGGAGCAGGGGCTCCGACCACCAACGCGCAACCCGCAACGCCTGAAACCAGCGCGGCTGTCCGGCAAACGGTTGATGGCAACGCGCAACAAGCGGAAGTGCGTCAAAACGACGCCGCCGCCGCCCGCCAGGACGCCAGTCCGGTGGTGGCAGGGACAGGCGCCAACACAGCCCGGAGCGCCCTCGCCGCTTGAAGCGCAACATCCGTAGTCCCCCCATTCGCCGCGACCTTCCTCGCGGCGAATTTGTTTTAGAAGCTGTTTTAAAAACCAGCAAGTCGTTTGATGAGCAAGCGGATCATGAACTCGGACTGCCGGGGGATGATTTCATAATCACGATTGAGACGACGGTAGAGCGTCAGCCAGGCGAAGGCTCTTTCAACGATCCATCGTTTGGGCAAGACGAAATACCGGCTGATTCCAATTCGCATTAGAAGCGAACCTTTGTCGACTTCGCCTTGCCGTGCAATCGCACTGTCTTCGGGCAGTCTTCGCCGCGCTCATGTTCACCTGCGAATATGCGTTGTATGCAGTCTTGTCGTCTTCCCGACAAGTCGCCCGACAAGCCTTGTCGAAAAATCATAAGCCGCTGTTTATAAACTGATAAATATGCTGGCATACCGCTTGCTGTTGGCTCTGTAAACATTTTCGGGAGCCTTCAACGTGGACTTGCCTGTTCTTTCCAATGCTGCCCCTGCCGCTTCTGTCGGTGGTGGATGCGCCGCCGGGGGTTGCGGGAGCGCGCCCGATGCGCTCGCGCATCTGCCTGAGCATATCCGCGCCCGGGTGCAGGATCACCCCTGTTATTCGGAAGAGGCGCACCATTACTTTGCCCGGATGCACGTTGCCGTCGCGCCCGCCTGCAATATCCAGTGCAATTATTGCAATCGCAAATACGATTGCGCCAATGAATCCCGTCCGGGCGTGGTGTCGGAATTGCTGACGCCCGATCAGGCGATCAAAAAGGCGCTGGCGGTGGCGGCGAGCATTCCGCAGATGACGGTGCTGGGGATTGCGGGGCCTGGCGATCCGCTCGCCAATCCGGAGCGCGTCTTTGAGACTTTCCGCCAACTCTCTGAAAAGGCGCCGGACATCAAGCTGTGCGTGTCGACCAACGGGCTGAATTTGCCGAAATATGCGGATGAGATTGCGCGTCACAATATCGACCATGTGACGATCACCATCAACTGCCTTGACCCGAAAATCGGCGCGCAGATTTATCCGTGGATTTTTTGGGAGAATCGCCGCATTCGGGGCTTTGATGCCGCCGCCATTTTGATTGAGCAGCAGCAAAAGGGGTTGGAAATGCTCACGGCGCGGGGCATTCTGGTGAAGGTGAATTCTGTGCTGATCCCCGGTGTCAATGACGCGCACTTGAAAGAAGTTTCCAAAGTGGTGAAAGCCAAGGGCGCTTTTTTGCACAATGTCATGCCCTTGATTGCCGAAGCCCGGCACGGCACCTATTACGGCATCATGGAACAGCGCAGCCCGACGGCGGCGGAATTGCAGACCTTGCAGGACGAATGCGCGGGCGATATGGCGATGATGCGTCATTGCCGCCAGTGTCGGGCGGACGCCGTGGGGCTGCTGGGCGAAGATCGGGGCGCGGAGTTTGCGCTGGACAAGCTCGATGCCCTGAATATCGACTATGACTCCGCCATGCGCCGCCGCAAGGAAGTCCGCACTGCCATTATTGAGCAGTTGGAAAGCAAGCGCGAAGCCAAAGCCAGAACCGCCGCAGGGGTGAACGCAGTGATCCAAAATGCGGCGGATGGAGACGCGACAACACCGATCATGCCCATGTCCACAGTCAAAAACGCCTTGCGCCCCGTCCTGATGGCGGTGGCGACGACAGGGCACAATCTCATCAACCAGCATTTCGGTCATGCCAGAGAATTTCTGGTGTACGAAGTTTCCAGTGCCGGAGCGCGTTTTATCGGACATCGCAAAACCGATTTGTATTGCGGCGGCAGCGAGCAATGCGGCGATGAGCTTGGCGGCGTGCCCGCAGAAACCACGCTGGAACGCACCATTACCGCGCTCGCGGGTTGCGAAGTCGTGCTCTGTTCCAAAATCGGTTATGAACCCTGGAGCCGTCTGGAACAGGCGGGCATACAGCCGAATGGCGAACACGCGATGGAAGACATCGAAACGGCGCTGTGCGCGGTGTATGGCGAAATGGACGCATCAGGAAAACTCGCTGAAAAACCTGCCAGTGCGGCTAAAGCGGCGTGAGGCCAGGAGAAAACAATGGCGCTTTCCATTACCGAAGCTTGCGTGAATTGCTGGGCCTGCGTGGATGTCTGTCCCAATCAGGCGGTCTATCAGGACACCCCGGTATTTGCCATTGATGCCGACAAATGCACCGAGTGCATGGGCGAATTCGGGGAGGCGCAATGCGCCGCGATCTGCCCGATTGAATGCGCCATCGTCGATGAACTGGGCATTCCCCTGAATCCATTGGGCAGCCTGACCGGAATCCCCGCTGAAAAACTGCGTGCCGTCGGGCGCGGACTGAATGAACAAACGGAGTATGCGTAATGCCCAAAGCCAAAGTCACCTTTGCCGACAATGGCGTCACCGTGACCGTCCCTGCCGGAACCCGCTTGATTGAAGTCTCCGAGCAGGCGGGGGCTGGCATTGTTTATGGCTGTCGGGAAGGCGATTGCGGTGCCTGTCTGACGCAAGTCGTGTCCGGTGGCGAAAACCTCGCCGAAGCCTCGGTGCTGGAAGATGAAACGCTGAAAAACATGCTTGCCCGCCGTGACCAGCGTCTGGCTTGTCAGGCGCAAGTGTTGGGTGGCGAAATCGTCGTCAACCCCCTCACGTAATTTCGCTGAAGACCATGAACGCCTGCACCGTCGCCACACAACGCCCGCTCATTCAGGCGGCTTTGCTCGCCCGTCCGGTTGCGGCGCGGGTGTTGGTCGACCCCAATCGTCCCATTCTCGCCAGCCTGATTGCCGGACGGCGGTGCGGCGTCGGCATTTTGCCCGCGCATCTGGGGCTGTCGTCCGCAGAGATTGCCCGACTTTGGGCGGAATACTTTCCCGGCGAAAAATCCGCTCTGCCCGCGCACCATCTCGACGAAACGCCAGAACGTCAGGACATCATCGACCTCTTGCTCGAATACCGCGCCGGACACTATCCCTCCGAAATCTGGCTGGCAACCATCGTGGCGACCGCCTGCGCGGGCAGCGACCATCTCTGGCAGGATTTGGGACTGGGGAGGCGCGAAGAACTCTCGCATCTACTCAACCACGCCTTCCCCCGCCTTGCCCGCCAGAATACCGACGACATGAAGTGGAAAAAATTCATCTACCGCTTCTACTGCGCCCGCGACGGTATCTACGTCTGCCCCGCGCCCTCCTGCCGCGAGTGCACCGATTATGCCCACTGCTTCGCTCCCGAAACCTGAAGCAGAAACGCGCATAGCCCGTGCCAGAGGCGCCTATCTGGGGCTGGCGGTGGGCGATGCGCTGGGCGCGACGGTTGAATTTCTCACTCCGGGCGAAATCCGGCGCAAGTTTGCGGGCGGGCACCAGAACATCATCGGCGGCGGCTGGCTCAACCTGAAAGCCGGACAAGTGACCGATGACACTGCCATGTCTTTGGCGCTCGGTGAAGCCATCCTCGCCAGCGGCGGCAAAATTGAGGCATTGGCGCTGGCTTCCGCCCTGGCCTTCGACCACTGGATGCGTGGCAAACCCATCGACATCGGCAACACCGTGCGCCGCAACCTCATTCGTTTTCGACAAACGGGCAACCCGGAAGCGCCGGAATGCGAACATGACGCGGGCAACGGCGCCATCATGCGGCTGCTGCCCGTCGCGCTGGCGACGCAAAATTGTAGCGAAACCGACATCGCCGCCGCCTTCAAGGCGCAAGCCCATGTCACCCACAACAACCCGCTCTCCGACGCGGGCGGCATCTGCCTGATGCGCCTGCTCCACATTGCCCTGCGCGGGGGAGACTGGCTGCAACTGAAAACCGAAGCCAGGCGACTGGAATCCAGCCATCCTGAATATGCCTTTTACGGCAAGCGGCAGCAGGAAAATCCCAGTGGCTACGTCGCGCACACCCTGCAAGCCGTTTTTCAGGCGTTTTTCACGACCGACAGTTTTGAAACCTGCCTCATCGACGTGGTGAACCGGGGCGGCGACGCCGACACCACCGGCCCCATCGCCGGCGCGCTGGCGGGAGCCTGGTACGGCGAGCATGGCATCCCGCCACGCTGGAAAAACGCGCTGGACAAGCGCATCGTCCAGCGCTGTAGAGAGCAGGCGGAACGTCTGGTCAGCGTTCAACATTTTCCACACCATAACCCGTAAACAGGAGTCTCAACATGTGCCAAACCACAACGCTTTCCACAGATCACGGGCAGCACGCGCCCGGTCATGATTGCGCCTGCAACCACACCGGCCCGGCGTTTTACCCGGGGCGACAGGTTCCCGCCAGTCACGATCTGGAATATCCCGAAGTCCACTTTCCGCCTGCCGCACTCCTCGCCGCCGTGGGCGAAGCGGGTTTGCGCCAGTTGGTGTTGCGCCATCACAGCCTGTTGCGACAAACCGAAATCGGACACCTGTTTGCCCAGGACGACAACATATTTCTCGAACGCGTCGCCAAAATCGCGGATTTCATCATCGAAGCCTGCGGCGGCGCTGCTGCCTACAGCGCCAAAGAAGGCGCCAACGTCTGTATGCGAACCCGACATTTCCCCTTTGAAATCACCGAACGCGCCCGCGAAATCTGGCTCTGCAAACTCTTGCAGGCGCTGGATGAAAGCCGGTTTCCCGCCGAATGGCAACAAGCCTATTGGATATGGATGGAAGCCTTCTCCGTGCGCATGATTAATCGCCGCACAACCAAAGCGCAGGCAGCGCGATTGGGCTACGCAAAAGCACGGGAAAAGTGGGCGTCGTAGGGGCACGGCGCGCCGTGCCCCTGCGTGCAGGCGAAATACTGCAAATTTTCGCTATGTACCAAACGCTACAAAACTGTAGCGTTTCAGATGGCTGACAAACCCGCAGCCTGTAGGTTGGGTAAGCCGCAGGAAGAACCCGGCATCAGGGAT
>BNUD01000124.1 GCA_025997095.1 Betaproteobacteria bacterium
TGGAAACGGCTTCCGGGAAGGTTTTTTTAACCGCGCCGCCTTTTCCTTTCAGGTAAAACCTGACCGTGCCATCGAGTTGCCCATCCGCGATGGCGGCATCAACGACGCTCTGAAAATCCAGGTGAAGAACGCTGTCCCGTGCCTGACTTGCGAGAGGGAAAAGCAAAGCGGCGGCGGCAGCCGTCAAAACAATTTTCCGGTAATGCTGCATCGCAGACTCCTTGTGAAAAAATAGAAGACGGGATTATTACACTTCAGGGGATATGCCACAAGCAAAAAAGAGCGACACAAAGAAAACTCTGATTTATTCCAGAATCTTCGTCATTCTGCGCGGAGCCATCAGGTGAAGTCGCAGAATTTATTATCGGGAATACACGCCACGCATGAATTCTGCGATTACAGGCGCTATCGCGTCTTTTACGCAAAATGACAGGGGATAAATAAATCGGGGATTCCAAAATGGCGTACATGGCAAGGCGGGATGAATGAGCGCACACCATGAGAAAAGCGGCATACAGATGGTGTCTGATAGAATCACTATTTTTTCGGGAGCATCCGCATGTCACAACACAATGAATTGAAGGCAGACACGTCGCTTGATGAAACCAACTTGCGGGCGGACGAAGCGAAATACTGCTCTTTTGGCGATACGGTTCACTACGTGGAAACTCCGCCGATATTCGCGCGCTGCGAGGGGAGCTACATGTTCGACGCGGCGGACAAACCTTATCTGGATTTGCAGATGTGGTATTCGGCGGTGAATTTCGGGTATTCCAATCCGCGTTTGAATGACGCGCTGAAAAAACAGGTGGATACGCTGCCGCAAACCGCCAGCCAATATCTGCATCCGACCAAAATCAGGCTGGCAAAAGCCATTGCCGAAGACATGAAGTGTAAGTTCAGTTTGCCGGGGCGCGTGCATTTTAATGTCGGCGGCGCGCAGTGCATTGAAGATTCCTTGAAAATCGTGCGGAACGCCACCGGCGGCAAAAGCCTGATGTTTGCCTTTGAAGGCGGTTATCACGGGCGCACGCTGGGCGCGTCTTCCATCACCTCCAGCTATCGCTACCGCCGTCGTTACGGGCATTTTGGCGACCGTGCCCATTTTATTCCCTTCCCCTACCCGTTTCGTCGCCCGAAAAATATGACGGCGGAAGAATACGGCGAGCATTGCGTGAATGAATTCGCCCGTCTGTTCGAGACGGAATACAACGGCGTCTGGGACCCGAAAGGGGGTCAGGCGGAATACGCCGCGTTTTACGTCGAGCCGATTCAGGGCACGGGCGGTTATGTTGTGCCGCCAAAAAATTTCTTTATCGGGCTGAAAAAAGTGCTGGATCGCTACGGTATTCTGCTGGTGGTCGACGAAATTCAAATGGGCTTTTATCGCACCGGAAAACTCTGGTCGATTGAGCATTTCGGCGTCACGCCGGATATTCTCGTGTTCGCCAAAGCCCTGACAAACGGCATGAATCCGTTAGGGGGGCTGTGGGCGCGCGAAGAACTCATCAATCCCACCATTTTCCCGCCCGGATCAACGCATTCCACCTTCGCTTCCAACCCGCTGGGCACGGCGCTGGGACTGGAAGTTTTTGAGATGTTGCAAGAGACCGATTACGAAAAAATGGTCACGGAAAAAGGCGCGTATTTTCTGGAAGGTCTGCGGGATTTGCAAAAGCGTCACAAGGAAATCGGCGATGTAGACGGTCTGGGGCTGGCGCTGCGCGCCGAAATTTGCGCGGACGATGGTTTCACCCCCAACAAGGCGTTGCTCGACAAAATGGTCGATATTGGTCTGGCGGGCGATCTGGACTGGCAGGGTAAAAAGGTGGGGCTGATTCTGGATGTCGGGGGATACTATAAGAATGTCATCACCCTCGCGCCGTCGCTGCATATTTCAACGGCTGAAATCGACCAGGGACTTGCCTTGCTGGATCAGGCATTAACCCGCGCCAAGCGTACCTGATGGCGGAGCGCTCAATCGTCTCCCGTCGTAACCAGATCGAACCCGACGCGCTGGTTGGGTTTTTTCTCTCCTTTCCTCCGCAGGGTTTTCGCGCCGGGGAAGCGGAAAACACCCCCGTGTTTTACATGGACTTCGACCTGACAACCACCATGACGCTAACGTTGCAACGCCGGATCGCCCGTCTGCCCCTGTACCGCTATTGGGGACGCTGGCTGCGCTTTAACGCCTGCTTTGTCGGAACCACGGTATCGGAATACGCGCTCTTGCCACAACTACAGTCAGCGGACAATTTGGCCGCAAAGTTTTATGACGCTCTGGCGAAAAAATACCCTCTGCTGATGATCAAGGATTTGCCGCTGGATTCGCCTTTACTGACGGTTGCAGACAATACGTTTTCACGCGAATTGGCGGCTGCTTTGCAAAAACGCGGATTTATTTTGGTAGAAGGTCAGGCGCTGGCGTGGGTTCCCGTTGATTATGACAGTATCGACCATTATCTTGCCCGCCTGTCCGCCGGACGAAGAAAAGATTTGCGGCGCAAACTGCGGATGCGCGCTGAAATTTCCGTAGAAACGCTTGCCTGTGGCGACGCCTGCTTTCAGGACGCAAAAGTGCGCGAGACATTTTATCGGCTTTATTTGAATGTTTATGAACAAAGCGAGATTCATTTCGATTTGCTCTCCCCTGAATTTTTCTCGGCGATGCTGCAAAATCCGACGGAAAAGAGCGTTATTTTCACTTATTCCAGAAACCGGCAATTGATTGGATACAACCTTTGTTTTATGAAAAATGAGGTTCTGGTGGATAAATATGTCGGCTTTGAATACCCCGCCGCCAGAGAGTGCAATCTGTATTTTATAAGCTGGTTTCATAATCTCGATTATGCGTTGCAACAGGGTTTGAAACGCTACGTCGCCGGGTGGACAGACCCCGAAATCAAAGCGTATCTCGGCGCGCGCTTTACCTTCACGCAACATGCCGTCCATGTGCGAAACCCCGCGCTGCGATTCATTTTGCGCCGTTTGAAAAAATGCTTCGAGCGCGACCGTCCATGGCGGGAGGCGAGCGGGAACCCCCCATGAAGCAAACGCCCGTCATTCTCGATTTCGACCAGAGTACGGGCGTTGTGCCCGCCTCGCATTCCGTCGACCTGTTCGCGTGGCAAGACGCTATTCGTTTTGGCTGTTCCCTGCGAACCTTTCATCGCTTGAAAGCGCACCTCGATCAGGTTTTGCCGGAGCGCTACGGCACAGCGTTGCTGGGCAGTGGCGATTTTCACCATGTCAGCGCCCTGCTGATTGAAAGGCTTTGCCGCCCTGCCGCCCCGCCCATGCAGGTGGTTGTGCTCGACAACCATCCTGACAATATGCGCTTTCCGTTCGGAATCCATTGCGGCTCGTGGGTCGCGCATGTGGCGCGGCTTGAAAAAGTCTGCCATGTTCATGTGCTGGGCATCGCCTCTCATGATGTCAGTCTGGCGCATGTGCTGGAAAACCGTTTCTCCCCGCTTTATGCCGGAAAGCTGACGTACTGGCGCCTGAACGGAGAGGCGACCTGGGCGCGCCGGATCGGGCTGGGGCACGCGATTCGCGGCTTTGATACGGTTGATGCGCTGCTCGCCGCCTTTGCCGAAAACCAGCGTCAAAACACCCTGCCGACCTATCTTTCCATTGACAAGGATGTGCTCTCGGAAGAGACCGTCCGTACCAACTGGGATCAGGGACATTTCACCGCCCCCCAGCTTTTTGAGGTCGTCGCCCTCCTGAAAAACCGGCTCATCGGTAGCGACATCACCGGCGAGATTTCCAGTTGGAACTACCAGCGCCGCTGGAAACGCTTTTTAAGCGCGCTGGATGGCCAAAAACCCATCCCGGAAGAAAAACTGGCGCGTTACCAGCAACAACAACAGGATTTTAATCGGCGCTTACTGGCGGCGCTTGCAAGCGCATAAGGCGTCTGCCAGCAGCGATGGGAACGCCCCCGCTGATCCGGTAGCGCGGACACTATCTGTAGGGTGGCAGCGGGTTTCGACGAAGCGAAGCGACGGCAAAAGCGAAGCGCCTTCCACCATTTAGCGGTTCATCGCGCGCCATCGCTCATCCACCCTGCTCGTCACAGGTTGTCCGTGCTACGCTTGCTGACTCAGAGGGCACTCGAGATTTTATCATGATGATGATATCATCGAAAAGTGCCTCCTTCTGTGAAGGCTTCTGGGGAGCACATTCGAAAACTGTCGTTTAACAGGCTGTTGATTTTCTCCAAAAAACCGTCATTTTCCGTTCTCAAATGACGAAAAATCAGTGGGTTTGGAGGCGTTTTTAGAGTTTTTCAACAACCTGTTAACTAGAAAGGGATAAAATCATGCCAGGACCGTTTGTTTATGCACATGCTGAATTATTAGTAGGCTCTGCACATGTCTCAGATATCGCCGGGGAGGAAACCGGGCAGTGTGTCTCCTTGGTAAAACGCTATATTCAATTGTTACAGAATGTCAGCTCACAAACATGGAAGAAAGGTGTTAATGTCATTGAAACTCTAAAAAATGGAGGGACTATAGCCAAAGGAACGGCTATTGCGACATTTACTGGTGAGCGATTTATGTCAAGGCACGGACATGCTGCATTCTATCTTGGTCATGAGAGCTATCCCGACGGAAGTATTCGTATTTATGTAGTAGAACAATATTTGAGATCTGACGGGGTTCAAAAACGCCTTCTTCAAAACCGTGGAAAAGATAGCAGCGGTGACTATATTGACCGTAGCAATAACGGTGAAGCCTTTTCGGTGATACTACTATGAATGCTTGTTGCATTAATCTTCAAAGTGTGGCGTTTATAGGCGCGAGCCTGTACTTGATTTCTTTTCAGACACAGGCTGCCGAGCTATCCATTCCACAATGCCCTGAGAAAATAACAATTCAACAGAACATTGTATCTCCAATTGAGGATGATTGGAAAGCTGCTGACGATAACCATAGTACTGAAAATCTCTATTCTTTGAGAGGCGTAAATTTTTCCTATTTGGAATACCCGTCCATACAAAGTGGATTTCTCATTCCGACTGAAGAAGAAAAACAGAAAAATGGTGATCTGAAGATTTTCTACGATTATTTGTTCTCTTCAAACGAACCGCACGACTTTTGGATTGCATGTTCATACCGGAATACTTCAGTTGTTCTGGTTAGAAAAATTCCTGAGAATGTTGTGCGTTGTGAAGTTAACTATCCCGATATCCCTGGCGAGGTCAAAACATTCCGCTGCTTTGATACATCCCGGACAAAATAATCAAGTTCAACTGTTTACTTTCCCTCTCTTGGGCACCTCGAAAAACCTCTCTTCCTCCGGATTTGTTAAAATTACGTTGTTCTGAATTTTAAAGTAGGTGAAGCAGATGATTTCACGTAGCGCCCTCAAGACGGACCTGTTTGCAAGTGAAGCGCACAGCCGCAAGATAGACAAACTGGGTGACCCGCTGATCGAGATTGAGCAGCACATAGACTTTGC
>BNUD01000125.1 GCA_025997095.1 Betaproteobacteria bacterium
GTTGATGAGCGCCACTTTGCCCAAGGCTCGGCGCGATGCCCTGATCAAGGCATGGGGCTTGCAAACCGACAGCGTGCCGGAGCTGGTCTATCCGAGGATATTGCTGGTAGATGACAAACCTGTTCGCGGCGCGACCTTTGCTGCGCGTCCTTTGCCTCCAATTCATTTGCATGGGTTGGCGGAAAGTCTGGAGGCGTTGGCTGACAAGGCTGTGGAACTGTTCGCACAGGGCGGTTGCGGCGCGGTGATCGTGAATACCGTCGAGCGGGCACAAAAGCTCAATTCCATGTTGCGCGAGCGTCTTGGGGAAGATGCGCCGTTGCAGTTGTTTCATGCACGTTTTCCAATGGATGAACGCGCTGTTCTTGAAGCGCATGTGTTGAATATCTTCGGTGCACCGGATTATCTGGACGCTTCCTACCTCAAGCGTCCGGAACGTGCCTTGTTGATTGCCACGCAGGTGGTGGAGCAATCGCTGGATATTGATTTCGATTTTCTGCTTTCGGATCTCGCACCGGCGGATTTGCTCCTGCAACGTGCCGGTCGTTTGCATCGGCATCAACGCGAGCGTCCCCCCGCGCACACGGTGGCGCGCCTGTTCGTCGCCGGATTGCAAGCGGAACGCCTGCCGGAACTCAAGGAAACCGGCTGGGGATTCGTCTACGACGCCTACATTCTGGGGCGTACCTGGGCGTTATTTGGGCAGGAGACCGTGCTCAATCTGCCGGAAGACATTGACCGGCTGGTGCAGGCGGTATATGGCGATGATTTACTGCCAGAAAATCTGGATGATGCGGCGAGGGAGACTATCGAGATCGAGTTTTATGGCAAACATTTGGGACAGGAAAAACAGGAATGTCAATTTGCTAAAAATATCGTGATCGACCTGGCGGAAGAACCGCAGAGCGCCTATGCCGGAAAACCGCGTGGGCACGAAGAAGGCGAAGGGCTGGGGTTGGAGAACAAAACCCGGCTGGGGCGCGAGTCGATCACCCTGATTCCGGTTGAGGCTGGTGATGGTCTTGCGCTTGAGAAAGCTCTGAATGAAGCAGATGCAAAAAGGTTATACAATCGCCAACTCAAGGTTTCCAAGGTCGCCGTCGTTCGTCATTTCAAGGCGGCAGGACTGCCAGTCGCCTTTCAGGAGAGCGCTTTGCTGAAACATGCTTACCCGTTACCGTTGCAGCACGGTCGATACGCACAGGATGGTCTGAATTTGCGTCTGGATAAAATCCTGGGGCTGGTCTACGAATCCGAATCGGCAGGCAACGCGCAACGGGAGCCGGGATGAGCGAGAAAGCATTTAACCTGCTCGATGAGCGCTGGCTGCCCGTTCGCTTTGCGGACGGGAGCGTAGAGGCGTTGGGGCTGCTGGAAGTTTTTCGCCGGAGTGGCGAGATCGGAGCTTTGGCGGAGACTGCCCCACCCAGTCTGGTAGCGGAATATCGGCTGTTACTGGCGATTACCCATCGCGCACTGGTGAGCGCCTTGGGGTCATGGAAGGTCAAGGATCGCGCTCGTTGGTTCAAGGAAGGACTGCCGGTTGAGGACATCTGTGCGTATCTGGAAACCTGGCGCGAACGCTTCTGGCTGTTTCACCCGGAAGCACCGTTCATGCAGGTGGCTGCATTGGCCGTGGCGGAAGAGACGCGCGACAAAAAGAAACCCTGGACACAGATTGATTTGGCAAGTGCTTGCGGTAATAACCCGGTATTGTTCGATCACGCAGATGATGCATCACCAACAGCCATTAGACCAGCGCGCGCTATCTGCTTACTGCTGGGTTTGTTGCCGTTTGTTGTGGGGGGAACGATTCAAGTATTCAAGAGTTCGGATAATGCAGGTGCTTTGATGAATAGCGCTGCGGTTATTCCAGTTGGTAAGACCTTGGCTCAAACACTTTGCCTGTGTCTGCACCCTGAGCCTACAGGGAATGGTGTTGAGGATTTGCCTGCTTGGGAGCGTGAGCTTCTGACGGTTGCACAGTTGCGAGGTGCCCCAGTGCTAGCAAAGGGACCAAATGATCGCTATACACGGCAAAGCCGTGCTGTACTGTTGTTGCGTGGGTTTGATGGGGATGTTCAATGGTTGCGTTTTGGGGCTGGCTACGCCTTGCTGGGTAATGATGAAGATGCGCCAGACCCTATGACAAATTTTACGGCTGGAAAGGACAAATGGATGCGGGTAACCTTTAGAGAAGGTCGAGCCTTCTGGCGCGATTTACCTGCGTTGGTTCCTAATCCTGCAAAAAACAGCCGACCTGCTGCGGTGCTGAGCTATGCGGCAGCCCTGCATGAGGAAATCAGTTTCGATATTGTCGATCAGCCTGTATTGGTGGCGGGGCTGGCAAGTAATAAAGCTAAACTGGAGCGTTGGCGTGCCGAGCAAATTACTTTGCCTGCAGTGCTTTTGGTGGATGTTGACCAAGCTGGATATTTGCGGGAACAGGTCGCATTTGCTGAAGATCTGTTCTACAAGAAAAATGGTGTACGTCACTTGGCAGTCGATATGTTGGCGGAAACCCTCCCTGACCCGCGTGACAAAGATACTCGGAACCGTGCCCGCAGCATACTGGACGGAGGCCCCTTTGCTGCAACTTACTTCGCCCAAGCCGAACGCGCCTTGCCCAAGCTGATGGAAGATATTGGCACCGATCCTGAACAGGCGGGTGCCCTCTGGCGTGGCAATCTGCGAGCGGCGGCGGATAATGCCTGGCAGCAGGTTTTAACCGGGCTGGGTGGTTCTGCTCGCGCTTTGCGCGCCGATGCCAAATACTGGCCGCGTTTTCAGGGCTTGTTGAACCGTGAGGTTCCCAAAAACAACATGACGATCAATGAGGTTTGATGTGAGTGAACATGCCAAAAAATTCATCGCGCATCTGCAACAGTTGAAAGAGCGTGACCGGGGCGCACTGGCGACCTTGCGTCACAGTCTCGCGTTTGATCCGGGAACCTACCCGCAAGCCTTTCCCTATGTCGAGCGTTTTGCGGGGGCTGACGCACACCGCCGTCTGGCACTCTACGCCGTGGCGGGGTTATTTGCTCGCCATCCGGCACAGGCAAGCGCAAGTTTTGCCACCGCGTTTGGTGAATTAATGCGCCGTCGTGACAGTGCCAGCATTGAGCAACGCTTCATCGCGCTTCTGAGGGCGGATGCCGAAAACGTGTTCGAGTACCTCAAACAGGCTATCAGTTTGTTGGCTACGGATGGCCTGGGTTTTAATTACGTGCAATTGTTGGACGATTTGTCTCGCTGGCTGAACCCCAATCCCAATCTGCATGAACAACGTGATCGCTTGCGGCGCTGGGCGTGTGATTTTTACCGTGCCCTGCAACCCGTATCCGAAACTGAAAAAAACTGACCAAATAAGGAGCGTTCCATGTCTGCTTTTCTTGAATTTCATATCATCCAGAACTTCGCCCCCTCCAACCTCAACCGGGACGATACCGGCTCTCCCAAAGATGCCTTGTTTGGCGGGCATCGACGGGCGCGCGTAAGCAGTCAGTGCCAGAAAAAGTCGGTACGGGATTACTTCAAGACTTCTAGTCTGATTGAGGATAGAAATCTTGGAATACGTACACAACACCTCGACAGAGTGCTTAACGAAGCGTTGGTGAGTATTGGCGTGAGGGATACATCTTTCTTCAATGAGCTTGTTAAGCTGGCGCTAAAAACAAAAAAGGTTAAAGAGGACAAGAAGGATGATGAAGAGAGCAATTCAGAAAGTAAGCTTTCTTACTTGCTTTTCATTTCTGCTACGGAAATTGAAGCGTTAGCTGAGTTGATCAAGGCTGACAAGGAAACACTGCTTGTTCTTGCCGGGAAGAAAAAATTGAAGCAGAACGATATTCCTGAGGACTTCAAGGAAAAATTGAAGAAGATATTGATTAAGAGTAGGGCTGTTGACATTGCTTTATTCGGGCGAATGCTGGCTGACTTGCCGAAAGCCAATCAGGATGCGGCTTCTCAGGTGGCGCATGCCATCAGCACTCACCGCGTTGAACGGGAGTTTGACTACTTCACCGCCGTCGATGACAAAAGCACAGAAGAGGAAACTGGCGCGGGCATGATCAGCCAGGTCGAGTTCAATTCCGCTACTTTTTATCGCTATGCCGTGTTGGATGTGCAAAAACTGCTTGATAACCTGCAAGGCGATCAGGAACTCACCCTTTCGGCAGTCTCCGCATTCACGGAAGCGCTGGTTCGGGCGATTCCCACAGGCAAGCAAAACAGCTTTGCCGCCCACAATCCGCCTGCATTTGTTGGTATCAGCCTGCGCTATGGCGCGCCGCTCAGTCTTGCCAATGCCTTCGAAAAACCGGTGACTCCACGTGTGGATCAGGAACTGACTGTACAGTCGGTGGAAAAACTTGCGGCCTGTGACGGCAGATTGTCCGCCGGGTATGGCGACGATAAAGATCGCTGGGTGGCGCTGGATTTGACTGAAGGTAGCGTGTGGCCAGAAGACAAGGGCGATAAAGTAAAGAACCTGAAAGAACTGGCAAGTGAGGCACGGAAACTGGCCGAAACTTTGTTGGGAGCCTGAACATGAGCACCTTGCTCATGTGTCTTGCCGGGCCAATGCAGTCCTGGGGCACGACCAGCCGCTTTGACGAGCGCGACACACAGTTGGAGCCGTCCAAATCGGGCGTACTCGGTTTGGTGTGTGCTGCTTTGGGGCGTGACCGTCATGAACCCGTTGATGACCTCGCTGCCCTCAAAATGGGTGTGCGGGTGGAACGCGAAGGTGTACCGATGCGGGATTATCAGACCGCTACCGGCGTAGTGAGTGCGGCTGGCAAAGTTGACCTGGGGCGTACCGTTGTCAGCCCGCGTTTTTTTCTTTCCGATGCGGTTTTTTTGATTGGTCTGGAAGGCGCTCGCGCCGTGCTGGAAAAGATTCACCTGGCCTTGCAAGCGCCTGTCTGGCCGCTGGCTTTGGGGCGTAAAAGCTTTGTGCCATCGTTACCGGTTTATCTGCCTGGTGGCCTCGTTGACCAGGCACTGGAAGACGCTTTGCGGAAGTGCCCTTCACTGGTACAGCGCGGTAAAGAGCCTCAGACAGTGCGGCTCATACTGGAAGATACCCGCGAAGGCGTTGTGCGACTGGATCAACCAATAGCCCCTTTTGCCGAACGGCGTTTCGGGCCGCGTTTTGTTAAAACACGTTCATTCATCTTCTCCGCAGGAGGCGTGCATGTATCTGACCCGACTGCGGCTTGACCCGCGTTCCGCACAGGTTCGGCGCGATCTGTCCAATCCATACGACATGCATCGTTCGCTGGTGCGTGCCTTTGTCGCGGATGAAACCGCAACACAGCCGCGCTTTCTTTGGCGTATTGAGCCTTCTGGCGATTGGGCAACGCCGGTCGTCCTGGTGCAATCCGTCCATATGGCTGACTGGTCGGTGTTGTCAACACG
>BNUD01000126.1 GCA_025997095.1 Betaproteobacteria bacterium
CGGAAATTTCCAGCGCGTTGAAGGAGCAAAGCCAGGCCAGTCAGGACATCGCCAAAAATGTCGAGAGCATCGCCCAGATGACGGACGAAAACAACGCCGCCGCCGAAGAAACCGCGTCCGGCGCAACCCGCCTGACACAGATTGCCTCAGAAGTCCGCAACACGATTGCCCAGTTCAAGGTGTAAAAATCACCATCGCAGGCAAGCCGCACAATAAAAACCCCCTTTCGCCGGGATGCGAAAGGGGGTTTTTTATTATTAATCCGGCGAACGAATACGCCATATGCTGCCACAGACAATTGATCAATTTCATCTGGGAGCGCCGGCGTCCCCGCCGGCGGTTTTAAGATTTTCCGCGCGGAGCCAAACCCGCCGGCGGGGACGCCGGCGCTCCCAGGTAGGCGGGTTTGGAACACCCATACGCCAGACGGTCTATTCAATTTCCGGATTCATAAACCATCCCTGCTTCACCTTCCCTTCACATTCGCTTCTTCGTCTGTTCACATGCCGCCGCTAATCTGGCGACGTTATGACTCATTGGAGAAGCATGATGGACAAGACCTTATTGCATAAATTGTTGGGCATCGCTTTTTTGACGGCCCTGTTGATGGTGCCCCTGACCTTGATTCGGGAGCAGATTACGACGCGCGGCAACTATCAGGAGCAGGTGGAACAGGAGATTGCCAAGACCGCCGCTGGCGAGCAGACGCTGGCGGGACCGGTGTTGGCGATTCGGTATCGGGTACGGATGCCGACGGGAAATGTCCGGGATATGGAAACGGGCGAAATGGCGACGCGCTATGCCACCCAGGCAGAAGAACGCACCCTGCTCCTGCCCGCCGAACGTCTGAATATCAAGGGCAAGGCGGGTGTGGAACGACGCCATCGGGGAATTTATCAGGCGCGGCTGTATCACGTGGATTTGCAGCTTGCAGGCAAATTCACCGTGCCCGCCGATCTTGTTCCCGCCGATTTGAAAGACGGGCAGGTGGTGGATGCTCGCGCCGTGCTGCTGCTGGGCATTTCCGACCTCGCGGGCGTGGATAACGACCCGGAAGCTGAAATCAATCGTCGCAAGTTGCGCTTTCAAGCGCCCGCTGACAGCCGCTTTGCCGCCCTCCTGCCCGGCAAGCAGTTGGAAATCAATCTGGGCACGGTGCCGCTTGGTCAGGCGAGCGTCTATGATTTTTCCTTTCCGCTGATGCTGACGGGCACGGCGCAGTTTTCCATTCTGCCGATGGCGCAGGTCAATGACATTCAGTTGGAATCCGACTGGCAACATCCGAGTTTTCAGGGGACTTTGCCCAAAAGCCACAAGATTGACAAAGGCGGCTTTGCGGCGCAATGGAACATCATTTCCCGCCTGACCCAACCCGGAACTGCCAACGCGCCGCGTCAGGAAGCCGTGAGCGTCAGCTTCATGGAGCCGGTGAATATCTACCAGCAATCCGAACGGGCGGTGAAATACGGCATCCTGTTCATCTCGCTCACCTTTGCCGCCTTCTTTCTGGGCGAAATCCTGCGCCGCCAGCCGATGCACGTCATGCAATATCTGTTGGTCGGTCTTGCGCTGACCATTTTCTTCCTGCTCCTGATTGCGCTCTCCGAGCACCTGTCCTTCCTCTACGCCTATCTGGTTTCCGCCGCCGCCTGCATCGGTTTGATCACGTTTTATCTTGCCGGCGTGCTGAAAAGCTGGGCGCCCGCGCTCAAGTTCGGCGCGGGATTTTCGAGTCTGTACGGCGTGCTGTACGTGATCCTGCAAGCGGAAGATACCGCGCTCCTGATTGGCAGCCTGCTGCTCTTTATCGTCCTCGCCGCCATCATGGTCAGCACGCGCCATCTGGATTGGTACAAGTTGGGAAATGCGGGTCCGCAAGGGGCGGAGCGGGAATATGACTTTTCCCTCGCCGATTCCGGTCGGACTTCTGGACACAGAGGATAGAATGCTGCGTTCATCCTCGAAAAAAATGCATCATGGCGGAAGAAATTGAAATCAAACTGGCGCTGCCCGTGCGCCTCGCGCCTGGGCTTCGGCAACTGCCGCTGCTCGCGGGGGCGGCAAGCCAAAAGCATTGCCTGCGTAATCTCTATCTGGACACCCCGGAACAAGACCTGCGTGGGCAACGCATGGCGCTACGCCGCCGCCAGATGGATGATCTCTGGCTTATGACCATCAAGACCGAAGGAGAAGTCCGCGCGGGCTACTCCCGGCGGCAGGAGTGGGAATACCCGATGCCGCCCGATGAACTGACTTTCGATGCCATCGACGACGACACGCTGCGCCAGCAATTGCAACGCCTCGCCCCGCGCCTGACCCTCGCCTTTCGCACCGATTTCGTCCGCCAATGCTGGCATCTCCACTACGGTAAAAGCCAGATCGAACTGGCGCTCGACCTGGGGCGCATTTGTACCCGCAAGCATCGGGAACCCATCCGCGAAGTGGAACTCGAACTGAAGAGCGGCACAGAATCCGACCTGCATACACTGGCAGATACCCTTTTGCACACGCTGCCCGGACTGACCCCACATGCCCCCAGCAAGGCGGCGCGCGGTTATGCGCTGCTCGACAAAAGCTGACTTATAGCCACAAACTATCGGCGCCAAGGTTGTATCCCATGTCAAAGCCCAATAGAATCGGCAGTTCGCTTTACCCCACATTCATCAACCCACGGAGAACGACAACATGACTCATCAACTTCCCGCCCTGCCCTACGCACAGGATGCGCTGCAACCGCACATCTCGAAGGAAACCATCGAGTACCACTACGGCAAGCACCACAACACCTACGTGACCAATCTCAACAACCTCATCAAGGACACCGAATACGCCACCCTGTCGCTGGAAGAAATCATCAAAAAAGCGCCCGCTGGCGGCATCTATAACAACGCCGCGCAAGTGTGGAACCACACCTTCTTCTGGAACGGCATCAAGCCTTCCGGCGGTGGCACGCCCACTGGCGCGCTGGCAGACGCCATCAACAAAAAATGGGGTTCCTTCGACGAATTCAAAAAAGCCTTCCAGACTTCCGCCGCCGGTAACTTCGGCTCCGGCTGGACGTGGCTCGTAAAAAAGGCGGACGGCTCGGTCGACATTGTCAACACCGGCGCGGCAGGCAACCCGCTCACCACGGGCGACAAGCCCCTGCTCACCGTTGATGTGTGGGAACACGCCTATTACATCGACTACCGCAACCAACGCCCGAAATACCTTGAAGCGTTTGTAAACTCCCTCATCAACTGGGATTTTGCGGCAAAGAATTTCGCGTAAGGTTCGCACTGTGAAGTAAAAAAGGGAGCCTTGCGCTCCCTTTTTTTGGGTAAAGACAATGGAAACGAACAGAGACCTCAAAAGAACTTGCTGCGTGCGGTCTGTTTGACTTCTGCCGAGGCGGTAAAAGGAATCCGCGTGGTATAACCAGCGCGGGCGGCGACGATTTGGCGGGTCGGCCATTGGAACAATGACTGATTCCACAGCGCAACCGTGTCGTTATAGACCGCGCGAGCAGCGGTAATTTCCTTTTGCAGATACGCATTTTGCTGTAAGGCATCCGCAATGGCGGCGTGTGCCTTCAAATCAGGATAGGCTTCAAACGCCAGATTGATACCGCGCGTCAGCACATCTGCCGTTTGCGCCGTGACGTTGCGTGTGCTGTCGTCGTGGGCGCGATGCTGACTGTAGTTGCCACTCCGCAAAGCCGCGACGCTTTTCATGACATCCTGATCAAGGGTGATCGCCTTTTCCAGTAGACCTGCGGCATTGCCCAGAATTTGTACGCGCTGTTCCAGATAATTATCGATTTCAGAAGCATCGCGTTGCAACTTTTGCTGGATTTGCTGAAAATAATTCTTGGCGCCGATTTTCATAAAAAGAAAAATCAGACCGGGCAAAATACCCAGCAGCCAAAGCGCAATTTCAAAAAGTAGCGAGCCGCCACCGACCGTAACAGGCAATTGTCGGTCAATCACAGCAATGTCCCGACCTTGCGGATTAGTCACTCCGGTGAGTTCATCGAGTTCGTTTGCCATGTGTAAATCTCCTTTTGAATAAAACATTAAAAATCAGATGGCTGCAACCTCAACCTTCAGCCTGGCAAAGAGAAGCGACAAGCGCGTGACGAAACCCGACCCGCAAGAGCGCATCGCCGCTGACGGCGACATCCCGATATCGCAAATTTGGCTTGCAGTCAATTTTCATGTTTTGAGTGCGTTCGATGGGGATATATTCTGTCCAATGAATGTGGACATCGTGATTGCCGCCATCGTTGCCTCGCATATTCACTGTATGAACGCGCCCCTCGGTACGAAAGGCGTGCCCGGTCATGGCAATTTCATTGCCGACTTGATCCCGGTTCGCCTTCAGCACGACAGGCGTTGCCGCTTCTGGCGGGATAAAGTGAGCGGCACCCAGATGGTGCGCCATAACCTCGCTTGCCCAGGGCGAGACCCGCTCTGCGCCATAACCCGCAGTAGCAGGTGGCGGCGTTTGTTGATAAATGGGAATGGTCATGAGCGGGGCAAACGCAAAATAAAGATGCCGGAAAAAATCATGATGATAATCAATAAACCGTTGTCGCGCTGCCTTGAAGTTGAAGTGAGAGAACTGCAACGGCGCTTCGATAAATTCAAATTTCTGCAAGTGCCGGGGGAAAATGGCATTCATTTTTCCGGTTTTGACAAAGGCAAAATCATCGCCATAGCCCTCTGTGTTCTCTTTCATCAAAGACAACATTTGTTTGCGTGCCAGCGGGGTGAACAACAGCCGAAATTCGACTTCATGATCCCGATCATGGGCATTGAACAAGGTTTCAAATTCGCTGTCCGTGAGCATGAAATTACCGCCCTGAGCCAGAGATTGTTTTTGTTTTTTATCCAGGGCTTTTTTGTTGGCGCGTTTGAGCCGCCATGCCGAAAAAGCGCCTTTCTCATCAATGTTCGAGGCGACACGAGAAAAAGACAAATTGGGCGCAGCCTCGTTGGCGTACCATAATTGCGTGTTGTTGTGATAGTACGGGCAAGGTCTGGAAATCGAGGCGGTCAAAGTCTGGCTATGGCTTATGGTTTCACTGCGGTGTACGGGTACAGTTTGTCCATTGGCGTTCTGTTGCATTTCTGTCCAGTTTCGCGTTTCTGTCCAGTGAATGGTCTTGGAACCTGACCAGGTTTTCTCCCCCATTTCCATCTCCATACTGCGCGCCAAAACGAATGGATTGCCGCCGAACGCGCCGCTCAAGGTATAAACCACTGTAGCGTCAATACCATTAAGTTAGCAAAAACAATCCACAAAATCAATAATTTACGGTATAATTAGTCCTGTAAAGCCATCACTGAAAACCAATCATGACCCTGCAATGTCAACGCCATATTTGAGTCCGTCGG
>BNUD01000127.1 GCA_025997095.1 Betaproteobacteria bacterium
GTGTATTCGAGGGCGTGAGCATCGAGATTGATGATCTTTCCGGCAACCTTCTGGCGATTGTCGATGGCAGGACGATCAAGCTTTCAAGGAATGCGGCTCAATGGGGTTGGTACGTCAACGCTCACCCGGAATCTGATGCCAACTATATTGGCGCACTCTTCGGCGTGCTCTCTTCATCGGCTGCGGAAGGCAGCCCGGCTGAAAACAGGATTGACTTGCTGACCACCCTGCTGTCGCAGTTGGGTGGTATTGCTGGTGTCGTAGGTGACGGCAGCGATGACAGCTTGATGAACGAAGAACTGCCTGCGGGTATTCGTCGCCTGATCGGGCCGGATGATATCCCTGGTCAGGCGAAGCCTGGTGCCGGAAAACCCTTCCCGACCAAAGAGCCGGCGTGGCGCGATATATTGATCAACACGCCAGCGAAGGATGCGCCCATTTACAGCAGACTGGTCGATGTTGCGCCCCTCGTTCCCTCACAAGACATTCTGGTGACAACTGCCAATGGCATTGAGATATTTCAGCCAGCCAGGGCCTTCGATCCGGGCGCTGATTCACAGCTTGTTCACCTCGGTAAAAAAGTCACCCAGGATAATTTGGGCAATCCGCTTGACTTCATTGGTTCGTATACCCAGCAGATTGTGTTCAGTGATGATGGACTGCTTGCCTTTATTGCTGGTCGCAACAACAGGATTTATGTCTTTGATACCCTGACGCAGGATATTGTCGCGACCTGTCAGGTCGCAGGCGCAGAGACCCAGATTTCCAGTCTGGCAATCAACGATGGTTGGCTGTACATCGCCGAAGGCAGCAACTATGGGGGTGGCGCTCGTCTGCTACGCCTTAACATCGATTCCGGCCCGGATTTCTTGAAGACCCTGCAAACCCTGAATATCCCTGGTGCAGTGGCACCTTACGGGTTCCGCGACATGGCCATCAATAGCGGGCGGTATCTGGCCGTTACCGCACCGGCGGGCAACATCCCGATTACAAACTATCCATGGCCGGAACGTGGCAATGTCTACGTTGTCGATTTGGTGGGGGTTACCGACAAGAGCAACATTGATGCCTCGTATGTCGCCAGGCTCGATCTGTGGGACTATCCCACAGACGTTCTGGGTAAAGGGCCGCTGTACATCAGCAGCGGGGAAGAGATCGGGCAGTTTCTGGTCTCCAACGCCAAAGACATCAGCCATGGGGTTGCGGGCATCACTTTCTGGACGAACAAACAAAACGGCAAACTGAATGGCAAGGCAACGGTAGCCGATGCCGTGCTCAAACCCGAAAGCGTACCGAACTGGCTGCAAGCGAAATACCAGCAGAACATCCAGCGTGCCGCCGGGAGCGTAGTGCTGAAATACGAGGGCAAAACCTATGCGCTGGTGGCCGACTACAACCTCATCTTTAACGATGCCCATTACATAGACTCCGAAAACTATGGTCTTGGCAAACAGATCGGCGGCAAGATCGGTATTGTTCAAGACCCATTTGGTGACGCAATATATCTGGGTGCGACTACGCCTGTACCGGGTGTGGCATTCGACCGTCTGTTGATTGACCAGAACGGTATGCTCTATGCCGACGCCTTCGTGGAAGACGAATCCGGTAAATACACGGGGGGAATCTACTCTGACTTGTTCTACCGTTCCGTCTTCGTATGGAACACCAGCCAGCTGGTACAGGCGGCTTTGGATGCCCGGGAATCAGGGCGTCCGATCACCATCCCCATCGACCGAAGCGGTAGTGGTGCCAGCAGTACGCAATATCCCGCCGTAACGCCTCTGCGTTATGACACCGACCATAATAAAAGGTTATTCGGCTCGATTTATGGTATCGGGATGTACTCGCCACAGCAAGCCATACCGCAATTGACTCTGCTGGATGTCCCCTTTCTGGAAACGCTTTTGCCTGGCGTTTACAGGGAAGTACAGTCGGCGGCTAAAGCAGCCGATGTGCCGCAAGAGTTGGACACCAGCAATGGTACTTGGAAAACTTTTTGGAGCCGAACCTTGGCGAGCGGGGTATCCATGCTGGCTTCCAACTTGGCGGCCTTTGACGCGCTCTTCGGAATAGACAACACCGACAGATTGGAGCAAGTCGAAGCTGCACAGGATGTGCTGCGTACGCTCGGGTATGACACTACCAATGGTGGATGGGGTGCCAGTATCGCACAGGCGGTGGATGGTGCTGTTGGTGGCATAGCCACGCTTGAAACCAACGTCATCGTGGGGTGGCTTAAGGCATACCACGTTCAAAACGAGGTTGGTTGGCCTACGCCCACTGATTTTACGAAGTTGATAGACGATAAAGATGCAACAGGGGCTGACATCGCATCTCATGTGGGGATGGCCGTCCTCATGTACAACCCCATCACCCTCGTTGTCGAAACTGTGTACAAAATGAATCAGGCGTGGAATAACGGGAACTCTGTTGAACTACGTAACGAAATCTGCAACTTGTTTGTTCTACTTGGTGCCGCCCCTGCGGCTAAGGTAGTGGGTGCCGCAAAACGCTCGCTGCAACTTGCGGTTAAAAATGTCGAGTTTAGAGTACAGGCGATGAGCAAGGGAATAATTACGGAAACCCCACTTCGGGAAATTTTTTACAAAGATGCCGGAACGAAAAAGTACGTGATCGAATCCGAGCGTATCGGACCGAGCGGAGCGCTACTACCCGAACGTATCATCCCTGTAGAGAAGGTTGGCAAGGCTGCCGAGGGTACGGTGAAGATTACCGAAAATGGGACAGTGGATTTTATCGGTTGCTTTGTGGCAGGCACCCTGATCCACACCGACCAGGGCACCACCCCCATTGAAAACATCCGTGTCGGTACGTGGGTTCTCTCGCAGCCGGAAGACGGTGGCGAACGGGACTATCGTCCGGTCATCAACACCGTCGCCCACCTCGACCAACAGGTCTACGCCGTACAGATCAAGGTCGAAGATGCAGCTGCGCTCACCACCATCATCGCTACGGGCAACCACCCCTTCTGGGTCGATGCGCCGCTGGTCGACGGTCGGCACTGGATGGCGGCGGAATGCCTGCAACCCGGCTTTGTGCTGCAACTGGCGGAGGGCAAAAAGGCAGTTGTCCATGCATCGGGGCTGGTCAGGCGCACGCAACACGCAAACATTGGCTTTGCGGCGGATGACAAATCCGGAATTGGCATCGTGCTTGACCTTGGCGAACGCCAGATTCAACTCGCCAGCGACGCTCAAAAACAAAACCTCGGCAAGCTGGAGCTTGGAGAACCTTACCTCACCCCGGTCTACAACTTCAAGGTGGACGAGTTTCATACCTACTATGTGGGCGAGGCGGCGGTTTGGGTGCATAACACGAATTGTGCAGAAAAAGTGCCTAACAAGAAAACAGCCCTTGAACGAAGCATTGAGAGCCAGCTTGCGCGTGAAAAGTTGCCCTGCTTTGTGGCGGGAACTTTAGTGCATACGAAAGACGGGAAAAAACCAATTGAGGAAATTAAAGTCGGGGATTGGGTTCTATCGTATCCAGATGATCAGGTACCACCATCCCACGTTCGCGAGGAACGCGAATACACCTATCGTCAAGTTACGCGAACTTTCGTGCATGAAGACAATCCAGTCTGCGAAGTGATCATTCTGAATTTCGCTAGCAGTTTTAAAGAAACACTCAAGGTAACGATTGATCACCCGTTTTATGTGAAGCGCAAAGGGTGGATGCCCGCAGGAGCGTTAAATTATACCTGCCCGTTGTATGCAAAGGACTTTGGAAATCTAGCGGTTGCCAAGGTCTCCGTCACCGGGGAGCGGGCTCGTGTCTACAATTTTGAGGTAGATGAGTTTCACACGTATTACGTTGGAGACTTGGCGGCATGGGTTCACAATACTTGTGGTGACTTCGTAAAGCTTCCACCTCTTAGGGAGATTACAAGTGAAAATCCCATATCGATATATAAAGAGACTGAGTGGCTAAATACTGCTCTTAAGGACTCAAAAGCGAATACCGGAAGAATTGGTGAATATTATGCACAGCAAGTGATGGAAGCCCAAACTGGTCTGAAGTTTCTCAGCGATGAGATGAAAAATGGCGGTAAAAATAATGGTCCAGACTTGTGGAATCTTGATGAGTCACGGCTTGGTGCGGGAGGTAAAGCTCGACTAACGGTTCTGGATGCGAAGGCTTCACTCGGTGAAAATTTCCCCTCACTCTCAAGTGTGGAGTTGGAGGCTAGAACCATAGACTGGATAGACAAGGCCAGCACTACCGGAAAGTTAAATGGAGTAGAGATTTCTCCAGAAGGGCTTATACAGTATCGACGTGCCAAAGAATTGATGGATGCGGGACAACTTGAGATCGTGACCGGTATTGTTCGCGTGGATGTTCCCAAAGCGGGGACTACAGCTACGTTGGAGGTGTGGTATCAATCCAACATGATTAGTGACAATGCAGGCGGATTCAAAGGAAGATATCTGGAAGTGCTTGCCGATGCCCCAGGGTACGCCACAAATGTACTGACGCTACACGATGTAGACTCAGTGCTAAATACCGCCCGCCATTATTGGTTAGACGCAGGCATTCCAGAAACCTTGCTCAATCAGGCAAAAGTCACTGTTGCCACGCTGGCACCGGGCATCGCCGCGATGACCCAAGGAAACGCCATCACACTATCCGCCAATGGCGCGGGCTGGGGCTGGTTCGTCGACTCCACGCCAACTGGTCAGGAAGAATTTGGTTCGGGTGATGCTCCCAACGAATTCAGGGCGCTGCCAGCAAGCGAAGCCGAAGGCAAGCTTGATCTCCTTACCGTACTCGTACACGAATTGGGTCATGTGTTGGGTCTTGAACACATGCCAGGCGATGATGATGTAATGGCGCGCTATCTCTCGCCCGGCGAGCGCCGTATCCCGAGCGCGGCTGAATTGACAGTTTTGCTGCAACAACCCAAGAGCGCCAGTAACGCGGTGCGTGTGGGTACGACCTACACTGTTTTGTCGCGTATGCCATCTGCTCCCCGTCAATTTGAAACGATCATCAACCCCAAATTCACCAACCCGGATTTTGGTAACGAACAAGGTTGGTCAACCACAGGCGAAGTCGTCTTCAAAAACAGCGCCGCGACCTTAAACGAAACGGGCAACACGCAAACGCGCCTGAACCAGGCCTTCATGATTGGCGCAAACGACCGCTATCTCTCTTTCAAACTCACCGACCTTTTCCTGGACGACGTGAACAACGCCCCGGATGATGCCTTTGAAGTCGCCCTGATTGACGCCAACACCGGGCTATCCCTCTTGGGCA
>BNUD01000128.1 GCA_025997095.1 Betaproteobacteria bacterium
AAGATTTTTCGCGCGGAACCAAACCCGCCGGCGGGGACGCCGGCGCTCCCAGCAACGGCAAACGCCGACAATCCGTGTCAAACATTCGGGCACGGCACACCGGGGCACGGCACGCCGTGCCCCTACGGGGAATGGGCGGATCGCATGTAGGGGCACGGCGTGCCGTGCCCTGTGGCGGCAAAGCAGCCCCTGATGCCTGTCACCTGACCTCTGATCCCTGATGCCGAGCACATGAAGCGTGCCCGACCTACGAAACTGGATTTGGGGGTGCAGCAAGCGTAGTACGGACATCAAGTAGGGTGGCAGCGGGTTTCGACGAAGCGTAGCAACGGCAAAAGCGCAGCGCCTTCCGCTATTCGGCGGTTCATCGCGCATACCACCCATTTGTCGAATTCGCGCACAACCGCCCTGTGGTGGATAACGCCTCGCTCATTCACCCCACAAAACCCCGCTGTCGATGCCAGCATGAGGTTTGTCATTAATCTGATGTCTTATATAAGACATGTATGTGCTTGGCGTGCTACCATGCACGTCATCCGGTGAGCGTGCGATTTTGCAAATTTTTGTTCGTGATGAAATGAAGGATGCACGCCAGACGAGGGGTGCCGCCTTTCGGGAGCGTCGGCGTCCCCGCAGGCGGTTGTTGCGTAAAACCTGAACCCGTCACTCTGGACGGTGGCGCTCCCGGAGGGACAGCCCAAAGGTCGTTTTCAAGCATTGACCATAAGCCGATGGGCAGGGATACTTACGCTCTTGTATCTCGCAATTTCTGGCGTTCCGCGCCATTTGCTTTGCCGTTTCGCCAAAAAATCACACCATCCACCCAGGAGGAGTTATGACAACAGAGAACCCAAAAATTATTTACACGCTCACCGACGAAGCGCCGTTTTTGGCGACCGCCGCTTTTTTGCCGGTGGTGCGCGCCTTTACCGCGCCAGCGGGGATTGACATTGAAGCGGCGGATATTTCCGTTGCCGCCCGCGTGCTGGCGGAGTTTCCGGAGTATTTGCAGGAAGCGCAGCGCGTTCCCGACACGCTCGCCGCGCTGGGCAAAAAGACGCTGGAAGCCGACGCCAACATCATCAAGCTGCCCAATATCAGCGCCTCGTTGGGGCAGTTGACGGCGTGCATCAAGGAATTGCAGGGGCGTGGTTTTGCCGTGCCCGATTATCCCGAAGACCCGAAAACGGACGCGGAAAAAACCATCAAGGCGCGCTATGCCAGATGCCTTGGCTCCGCCGTGAATCCGGTGCTGCGCGAGGGCAATTCCGACCGCCGCGCCCCGCTGTCCGTCAAGAATTACGCCCGCAAAAACCCGCACTCGATGGGCAAGTGGAGCCACGCCTCCCGCACCCATGCGGTGTGGATGAACAAGGGCGATTTTTACCACGGCGAAAAATCCATGACCCTCGACAAAGCGCGGGAAGTCAGAATGGAGCTGGTGACCAAAAGCGGCAAAGTCATCGTTCTGAAACCCAGACTTTCTCTTTTGGCAGGCGAGATTATTGATTCCATGTTCATGAGCAAAAAGGCGCTCTGCGACTTTTACGAGCAGGAACTCGAAGACGCCCGCGAATCCGGCATCATGTTCTCGCTGCACGTCAAGGCGACCATGATGAAGGTCTCCCACCCCATTGTGTTCGGGCACTGCGTCAAGACCTATTACAAGGATGCCTTTGCCAAACACGCCAGGCTGTTCGAGGAACTGGGCGTGAATGTCAATAACGGCATGAGCAATTTGTATGACAAAATCGCCGCCTTGCCGGAACCTTTGCATGACGAAATCATCCGCGACCTGCACGCCTGTCACGAACATCGCCCCGAACTGGCGATGGTGGATTCCGCCAAGGGCATCACCAATTTCCACTCGCCCAACGACGTGATTGTGGATGCTTCCATGCCCGCCATGATTCGCGGCGGCGGCAAAATGTGGGGGGCGGATGGCAAGCAAAAAGATGTCAAAGCGGTGATGCCGGAATCCACCTTCGCCCGCATCTATCAGGAAATGATCAACTTCTGCAAGACCAATGGCAATTTCGACCCGACCACGATGGGCACCGTGCCCAATGTCGGCTTGATGGCGCAACAGGCGGAAGAATACGGCTCGCACGACAAGACCTTCGAGATCGCCGAAGACGGCGTTGCCAATGTTGTCGACATCGCCACTGGCGAAGCGCTGCTCAGTCAAAACGTTGAAGCGGGCGACCTCTGGCGTGTGTGCCAGGCCAAAGACGCGCCGATTCGTGACTGGGTAAAACTCGCCGTCACCCGCGCCAGAAATTCGGGCACAACCGCCGTATTCTGGCTCGACCCCTATCGCCCGCACGAAGCCGAACTCATCAAGAAGGTGGAAAAATACCTTCAGGAGCACGACACCACGGGACTTGACATCCGCATCATGTCGCAAGTGCGCGCCATGCGGTTCACCCTGGAGCGTGTCATACGCGGCATTGACACCATCTCCGTCACCGGAAACATCCTGCGCGACTACCTCACCGACCTGTTCCCCATCATGGAACTGGGCACCAGCGCCAAGATGCTCTCCATCGTCCCCCTGATGGCAGGCGGCGGCATGTACGAAACCGGCGCTGGCGGCTCCGCGCCCAAGCACGTCAAACAACTTCTGGAAGAAAACCACCTGCGCTGGGATTCGCTGGGCGAGTTTCTGGCGCTCGCCGTATCGCTGGAAGATTTGGGGCAGAAAACCGGCAACGCCAAAGCCACGCTCCTCTCCAAAACTCTGGATGCCGCCACCGGCAAACTTCTCGACCAACAAAAATCCCCCTCGCCCAAAACCGGACAACTCGATAATCGCGGCAGCCAGTTTTACCTCGCGCGCTATTGGGCAGAAGCCCTCGCCGCGCAAAAAGAAGACGCCGCCCTCGCCACCCATTTCGCGCCGCTTGCCAAAACCCTCGCGGAAAATGAGGCCAGCATCATCGCCGAACTGAACGCCGTGCAAGGCAAACCAGCCGACATCGGCGGCTACTATCTGGCAGACGACGCCAAACTGAAAGCCGTCATGCGCCCCAGCGCCACGTTTAATGCGGCGTTGCAGACGGCGGGCTGAGAGGGCAGGGCAGGGAAAGTCGCTGCCGAAAAGAAGAACAGGATGACGGGTTGGTCATCCTGTTTTTTTTGCGTATTTTCCGCATCCGGCACGCAGCAAGCTTGCCAAAAAGAAATGTGGACAAATTTATCGCATAATGCCGTATCACTGACAGGGGGGGGTAAGAATCTCATGGGGATGCAGGAAAGACGCTTTGAATTGAAATTCCTGACGCCTGCTTTTTTGGGCGATGCCGAACAAAACGGCGTCTGGCGCACGCCGCCGATCAAGGCGCTGCTGCGGCAGTGGTGGCGAGTGGCGTATGCGGCAAGGCATGGGTTTGATGTTGCGGCGATGCGTGAGGCTGAAGGTATCTTGTTCGGTCACGCAGATGGCAATACCGCCAACGGGCGGGCTGCTGCTCGCCGGAGTGTCGTGCGCTTGAGATTGGATCAATGGGAAGAAGGAAAACTGGCAAAAGCAAAATGGGTAGCAGGCGATAAAATCCCACACCCGGAAGTTGGCAAAATTGACAGCTTTCTCTACCTTGGTTACGGGCATCTCAAAGGTGCAAGTCTCAACAAAGCGAACGCCGCTATTCAAGCCTCGGAGTCCGCACAGTTTCGTCTGGCTTACCCGGAAGAGTACGCCAACTTGCTGGAACAGGCCTTATGGCTGATGGATCGCTTCGGCACCTTGGGCGGACGCAGCCGCAACGGTTGGGGCAGTTTCACCCTGAAGCCGCAGGATGGCGATGCGTTACAAGGCAAGTTGCCTTTGCGTAAATGGCAAGAGTGTCTGACGCTGGATTGGCCTCACGCCATCGGCAAGGATAACAACGATAACAACGCTTTGATTTGGCAAACCACGCCCTTCAACGACTGGAAGCAGGCTATGACGGAACTGGCAAGACTCAAGATTGAGTTGCGTACCAAGTTTTCGTTCAAAGAGGGAAATCAACGGCTCTGGCTCTCCTATCCTGTCACTCACCACAATGCTTTTGGAGGCGCTCTCCGCCTTCCCAACAGCCTGCGTTTCAAGCTACGCCCGACGCCAGACGGAAAACTTGTTGGCGTCATTTTTCACGTTCCTTGCAAGCCGCCTTCGGATTTCAAACCCAATATTGAGCAAATCAAAGAGGTATGGAAATCTGTTCATGAATTTCTCAACACAAACAGCGGCTTGCGCCGGATTCAGGAGTAAGCCATGACCGAGAACAAAACATGGCAAACCAAGGTTGCTGCCCGTCTGCACGATCCGGCGGAAAAGGCGCTGGTACTGTTACGCGATCCGGCGGGACATGAGAATGGCACCAGCCGCGCCTTGCGCCGTTTATTGGGGTTGGACGTCCAAAACGCAGATCGGATTGACCCGGACAACGATGAGGCATTGGCGACGACTTTGTTCAAGAAGGGCTTGCCCATTGAAATCTATCGCACGGTGCAGCGCGCCGATTGGTGGGCGGCGGGTGCGGATCGCCCGCAATGGCCGATGCAGGAAATCACCGTCACTACGAAAAAAGGGGATGAAAAAACCTTTGCCGTCGCTGATTGGGCGCAAGTGCGCTGGAGTAAGAAACCGGTTCTGATTCACCCGCTTACCGGTCAGGAATCCGATCTTTTGTCATTGAGCGCAACCGGGGAAACAAAATCGCATCCGGCCCCAGCGTTTCGCATACAGGACGCATGGTTTCCCACGCGAGCCTTGAGAGCAGATGCGAACCGGCCCACAAATCGGAAGTGCTGCGAGCGGCAGCGATGAAACTCTGCACCGGACCGATGGAAAGCGTCAGCAATGAGACTTCGCCCTGCGGATCGGCGGCAAAAGCGCCCGCGAACGCGGAAACGAGGTCGAGATGATCCCAGATCGAATGGTCGGGAATGCGGGTATCGGCGGGCAACAAATGCCACAGGGCACCGAGTTTTCCGTTGTCCTCTTCCTCGACCAATTC
>BNUD01000129.1 GCA_025997095.1 Betaproteobacteria bacterium
CCCGTGGGCTGCCCGCGTTGTCTGGGTTCCGGTTATCGCGGACGCATCGGGCTGTATGAAGCCTTGTGGGTGGATGGCGATCTGTCGGCGGCGATTTCCGCCGGGGCGGGCGAACGCCAGTTGATCGCAGAGGCAAAGGATTACTGGCGGCTTGCCGACGATGCCAGAGCCAAGACGCTGGAGGGGCTGACCAGCCTTGCCGAAGTGCAAACTTTTCTGGAGATGGGCTGATGGCGAGCTATACCTATCTCTGCCTCTCCGCGCAAGGTCAGGAAGTGCGCGGGCAACTGGACGCGCCGGATGAAATCGAGGCGCGGCGGCAGCTCAAAAGCCAGGGGCTGAAAATGCTCGATCTGCAAGAAGGGCGGATGGGGGTCGGCTGGCTTGCCCTCTTCCGGCAGTTGGCGTATCAGCTCTCAAAGATGCGCTCCATCGGCAATAACGACAAGGTGATGTTCTATCGGCAGATGCAGTTGATGATCAAGGCGGGGCACACCCTGCTCGAAGCCTTGAGCGCCTGTGCCCGCCTGACTGCCAGGGCGCGTCTTGCCGACACGCTGGAGCGCATCGCCATCGGCATCCAGCGCGGCAGCAGTCTGTCGATGGCGTGTCGCGGCGAAAAGGAATTGTTCAATCGTCTGGCGCTGAAATTGATTGAGGCGGGCGAGGCTTCCGGCGAACTGGGCGCGGTCTTCGAGCGACTGGCGGCGCTTTTGGAGCGGAGCGCCGAAGTGCGTCGCCAGCTCATCACGGCGCTCACGTATCCGGCATTTGTGCTGCTGGTTTCGGTGGGCGTGATTGTCTATCTCGTCATCAAAATCATTCCCATTTTTTCCAACTTTCTGCAAGGGCGTGGCAAGGCGCTGCCGTGGGAGGCGCAGACCGTGATGGACATCGCGGACTGGCTGACGCGCTGGGGCTGGCTGATGGGATGCCTTGCCCTCGCCATCGGCGTGGGCTTGCCCCTTCTGCGCCGGGTTCCCGCCGCCTGCCTGGTGATGGATCGCCTGATTTTGAAACTGCCGATTCTGGGTCACGCCCTGATCGCCGCGACGATGGCGCAGGTGACCTGGACTTTCGGCGTGCTGGTGAAAAGCCGTCTGACCGTGCTGGAAGCCTTGCGGATTTGTGTGCAGGTGGTCGGCAATGCCGCCTTCGCCCGCGCCTTCACCCGCGCGGCGGATCAGGTATTGACCGGAAAAAGCCTCGCCGTGGCGTTGGAAGACCCGTCGCTGCCCCGACTGATGCGACACATGGCTGCCGTGGGCGAAAAAAGCGGGCAGGTGGATACGGTCATGGAATCGCTGGGACTGCACTACCAAAGGGAACTTGAAGCGCGCATAAAAATCCTCTCCGCCATGATTGAACCTGTCCTCGTGCTTTTTATCGGCGGCACGGTGGGCTTTGTGTATTACGCCTTTTTCAAAACCGTGCTGACCGTCACGACCGGAGCCTGAACGCTAATGTCTTTCAATTGTATTTCTCCGAAAAAAGGCGGTTTGCGAACCGCCCCCACCCAAACAAAGATGCGCGACAGGGCGCGGCGCGTGTCCTGTTTGCTGCGCTTCGCGGCATTCGCTCTCTTTGCCCCGGCGGTATGGGCGCAACAGGCTGCCCTGCCGCCTGAAACGCCCGCTGCCCTCCGGCAGGATATAAAAACCGTCAATCCGCCTGCCGCCGCTCCCTTCACAGCCAATGCAAGCGCGCGCGCTCTTTTTGCCGCTCCCGCCTCTTCCGCTTCTGCCAACAGCGCGCCCCTCACGACGGCAACGCCGGAACGCGACCCCTTTGAGGTCTCGCCGCAGTTGCGGGAAGGCAATCGCCGCAATCGTCATGGGGGGTTCAGCGGCACGCAGGAAGGCGTGGTGTTGAGTCGCAACCTGCATCTCAAGGCCATCGCGCGCGGCCCTGCGGGCGGCATCGCCCAGATTCAGTCCGGGCGGGATGTGTTGACCCTGCGCGACGGGGACGAACTGGATGTTGAGGGAATGCGCTACACGGTGCATGTGGAACAGGATGGTCTGGTACTTCGGGGCGCAGGCGCGCCGCAATTCAAACTGCTGGTGCGATAAACATGAAACAGAATGCTTGCCTTTTCTTGAACCGAATGACAAACCCGCCTGGGAGCGCCGGCGTCCCCGCCGGCGGGGTTGGCTCCGCGCGAAAAATCTTAAAACCGCCGACGCTCCCAGGCGGGCGGGCAGATTCAAAACCTCGCCTCTACGCAACAATGGCTCATGCCCTGCGAACTTTAGCGCGCTGCGGCTTGCCCGTTTCCATTCTGCTGGCGGCATTGCTCCTGCTCATCATCACCACGCCGCCCGCTGCGGCAGCGCCCGCAAACGCGCCCACAAAACCCGTTGCCGGGGAAGCGGCAGGCGATCAAAAACCCGCCAGGTCAAAAACGCAGGGGGATGTTTATCTGAAACAGGTGGGGTTGGACGAAGCCGCGCAACTGATTTCCCAAATCGGGGGCGCCAGCATCGTGGTGACTTCCAGCGTCGCCAACAAGGTGGTTTCGCTCTATCTGCGCGATGTCACGGTGGAAGGCATGGTGAAAAACCTTTCCCGCGCGGCGGGCGTCTGGTATCGCTTTGACGCGCAAACCAACGCCTATTTGTTGATGAGCGCCCAGGAATATCGTGAGGACATCGCCATTACCCGCGACGACATGACCCGTACCTTTGTGCTCCGCCACCACAATGTCGTCAGCATCGCCAACGCGATTCGGGCGCTGTTGGGGGGGCGGGTAACGCTGGTCGAGCCGGTGGAAGAAATGGCGCCCTTGAGCATGGGCGGCACGACACGCACGCAGGGGGGAGGCTCCGGCGCGCGCAATGGCGGCGGCGCCAACGCTGGCGGTGGCGGCGGGAATTCCGGCGGACAGGGGTTTGCGAGCGAAGGGGCGGTGACCCGCAGCATGGGCGGCAGTACGCCGGGAGCCAATACGCTGATTGACCCGCGCAAGGCATTGGAGCGGGTGTCGCAAAACGCGCTGGAAGCCAGCCTGAACGCGGACAGCAGCACGGCGGAAAGTTTTGGCGCGTCCGCGCTCACGACCGCCGCCTCGCATCAGGGGCCGCCCATCAATGTCACCTACAACAAGTTGCACAATCTGCTGATGGTCAGAAGCGGCGACGAACTCGCCTTGCAGGATATTGAAAACCTGATTCGGGAAATGGACAGACCGCCGCGTCAGGTGTTGCTGGAAATGAAAATCGTGGAAGTGGAACTGGGCAAGGATTTTCGCTCCGTGTTCGATATTGGCGTGGGCAGTGACAAAACTGCCAATGGCCCGCTGGGTTTGGGTTTTAACGGCACGTCTCCGCAAACCGGCTCGCCGCCCTTTCCGAAGCGCGCCACTTTATTCGGCAATTTCGCGGAAGAAGATAACCCGACGATGGTCTGGCAGATGGTCAGCGACAAACTGCGGGTGCGCCTGCAATTACTGGAAGAAGACAATCGGGTGAATGTGCTGGCAACACCGATGGTGGTCGCCGCCAACAACCAGCCCGCGCGGCTCTTTATCGGCGACGAGCAGATTCTGGTGACGGGGGCTTCCGCCGACAGCACCATCGGCACCACGGGCGCGACCAACACCACCATCACCGTGGAAACCGAGCAGCGGAATGTCGGGCAAACCCTGATCATTCTGCCGCGCATCAATGCCGACCGTTCCGTCACCCTGACCATCGACCAGGACAATTCCCGCGTGAATCCCGGCGCGACCGCCCTGCCGCTGGCGCTGCCCGATGGCACGATTTACCGTTTCCCCATCGACACGGTGAATACCGCCAATCTGCAAGTCACCGCCCACGCGCAGGACGGGCTGACCGTGGCGGTGGGCGGCATGATCAGTCAGAAAATCAGCCATCTGGAACAGAAGGTGCCCGTGCTGGGCGACCTCCCCCTGCTGGGCGTCCTGTTCAAAAAAGTGGTTCAGGAAAATTCCCGCAGCCAGATTGTGTTGCTGATTACCCCCTGGGTGCTGGAAACGGCGGAAGAAAGCGACGCGCTGGCGCGTGCCAAGGAAAAAGAGGCGCAAGAACTGGGCGCCGCCAAACGAGCGCATTCCACCATTTTCGACGCCGCGCCCGCCACGGATGGCGGCAGCCCCCTGCTTGATTTACTGAACCCCGCCCGGAGCCAACCATGAGCCTTGTTCCTGATTCCAGCCACGATAGCCACAACAGCCACTCGCCGGATGTCTGCGACGCCGCCTGCAACACCCTGAACCATATTTTGCTCGGCAAGGAAGAAGCCGTGCGCCTTGCCCTCACCTGCCTGATTGCGGGCGGACATTTGCTGCTGGAAGATTTGCCGGGCATGGGCAAAACCATCCTCGCGCACGCGCTGGCGCGGGTTGCCGGGTTGCAATTCAACCGCGTGCAATTCACGAGCGACATGCTGCCCGCCGACCTGACCGGAGCGCCCATTTTCAACCGCGACAAGGGCGAATTCATTTTTCATCCCGGCCCCATTTTCGCGCAGGTTTTGCTGGCGGACGAAATCAACCGCGCCTCGCCCAAAACCCAGTCGGCGCTGTTGGAAGCGATGGAAGAAAAACAGGTCAGCGCCGACGGGCAGAGCCGCCCCCTGCCCGCGCCTTTTTTCGTGATGGCCACCCAGAATCCGGTCGACCAGCTTTCCACCAACCCGCTGCCGGAAGCCGAGCTTGACCGCTTTTTGATGCGGCTGTCGCTCGGCTATCCCGACAGCGCGGCGGAACTGGAAATCCTGCGCGGCGAAGATCGACGCGCGCTGTTGGAACAACTTATTCCCGTCATGGACGCGGGGGGTCTGATTGAACTGCAAACGAGGGCGCGCGCCATCCACGCCAGATCGGAAGAGCGTCGTTTGGGGAAAGGGGTTTA
>BNUD01000130.1 GCA_025997095.1 Betaproteobacteria bacterium
GCTCCCTGTTGATCGTACTCTGGGAGCGCTTCAGTTGGGTCGCTATTTCATTTTCTGTTCGCCCCGCTTCATGCAAGGCCTCAATCTGGTATCGTTCTGCCTGGGTGAGTTGAGTGTAGCTCGTCATCAATGGCTCTCGTGACTTTGGTCGGTCAACAAAAAGCCTTTGAGATTACCTCAACTCGCCCACCACCTCAAAAATTGGGCGCTTATGCACTTATGCGTTGAGCGCGTTATCCACCACAGGGCGTTTGTGCGCGAACATTGGTCAAACGCTGTGGTGGCTGTTGTTCGTGCTGGTAAGTCCAATGGTGGAAGGCACTTCGCTTTTGCCGTCGCTTCGCTTCGTCGAAACCCGTTGCCACCCTACTGATGCCCGCGCTACGCTGCTGGGAGCGATGGCGTCCTCGCCATCGTACGACGGCGAGACGCGCTCCCAAAGAACCGCTTGCCCGACAAAAACCATTGTGCTTCACTGAACCGTTCAATGTCGGGTTGCGCCTGCGGCTTGCCCAACCTACGGATGTCCGCGCTATGCTTGCTGCGGCGGTTTCTGCGATGCCGCCCTACCTTGAACGGATGGCGAAGGAGTTTTCCGGCAATTTGCCGTATGATGTGAGCAGGAGGACTCTTCATGATGCACACCGTTTCCAGCGCTCGAATTGAAGCCAGAATCAGCCCGGACTTACACGCCATGATTAAACGCGCCGCCGAAATTCAGGGGCGTACCCTGAGTGATTTCGTCGCCACTGCGACGCAAGAAGCTGCCCGGCGCACCATTGAACAGAATGAAATTATCCATTTGACGATGGATGACCAACAGCGTTTCGCCGATGCCTTGCTGTCGCCCCCCGGTCCTTCGCCTGCTCTGCGCCGCGCGATGGCGCGTCACGACAAAATCTTGCGTACAACATGAGCCGCGCGCCGTTCCTGATTGCGACGCTGAATGCCGCAGTTCATGACAGAAGCCGCTTCAACAGCGCCTCGCCCGCGTTAAATTGTTATTTGCGCGAACAGGCGACACAGGACATACGCCGTCGGGTCGCGGCTTGCTTCGTCGCGCTGGGTGATGATTTACGTATTGTCGGGTATTACACCTTGTCATCCGCCAGTGTGCCTTTGCCCGATTTGCCCGTAGAAGTACAACGCATATTGCCTCGCTACATGGCGGTTCCGGCAGTTCGCACGGGAAGGCTCGCGGTTGATGTCGATTTCCAGAATCAGGGCTTGGGAAGCAGCTTGTTGATTAACGCCTTGCGTCGAGCAACGGAAGCGGAGATTCCGGCAACCGTCCTGATGGTGGACGCCAAGGACGAGCAAGCGGCTGCCTTTTATCGGCGCCACGATTTCATTCCCTTGGCGAATTCGCCTTTGACTCTTTTTCTGCCGCTGGCGACGGCACGTTCGTTCATATTGAAAAATACCGATGAACCCTGAACCCACATCCATTCCCACGCTCGAACGCGACGCTCACACTGTGCGTCTGGTCGGGGAATGGACGCTGGCGGCGTTGGTGCGTGTGCCCCGGATGCGGGCGGTTTTGTTGGCGGCGGAGGATGCGAAGGGTTGGGATTTGTCGGCGGTGACGCGGCTGGATAGCGCGGTTGCCGTGTTGCTCTGGCGGGTTTGGCGGGGGCGGTTTCCGGCGGGGTTGGAGATTTCGCCGACTTTGCGCGCCACTCTGGAGCGGGTGGCGGCGTTGTCTGCGGGGGAGGGGCGGGCGGCGGTGGAAGAGGGATGGTCGCCAGGGTCGTTGGCGGCTGCGCCCGTGCGTCGCCTGGGCGCGTTTGTGTTGGGCGTGTTGAAAAACACGCTTGGGCTGATTGAATTGTGGGGGCGGCTGGTGTTGGCATTGGGGTTTTTGTGTCGCCATCCTAAGAGCGCGCCGTGGAAAGAGTTTTCCGCCAACATCTGCAAGTCGGGCGTTGAAGCCTTGCCGGTTTCGGCGTTGGTGGGGTTTTTGATCGGCGTCACCATCAGCTATCTTTCCGCCTTGCAGTTGAAGGCTTACGGGGCGGATTTGTTCATTGTCAATATTCTGGGGATTGGCGTTGTCCGCGAACTGGGACCGGTGCTGGTGGCCGTGCTGGTCGCCGGACGTTCCGGCTCGGCAATGACGGCGCAGATTGGCGTCATGCGGGTCACGGAAGAAATCGACGCGCTGGCGACGATGGGGGTTTCCGATACCTTGCGCGTGGTGTTGCCCAAGGTGGCGGCGCTGGTGTTGGTCATGCCTTTGCTGGTGGTCTGGTCTTCGGCTTCGGCGCTGTTGGGCGGGGCGCTTTCGGCGTGGTGGCAACTGGATTTGTCATGGCTGTATTTTTTCGCGGCTTTGCCGGATGCGGTGCCGGTCGCCAATCTCTGGATTGGCATTGGCAAGGGCGCGGTGTTCGGTGCTCTGATTTCGTTGCTCGCCTGTCATTTTGGCTTGCATGTGCGCCCCAACACCGAGAGCCTGTCGCGGCGTACCACGGCTTCCGTGGTGACGGCGATTACGCTGGTCATCATCGCGGATGCCATTTTCGCGGTGCTGACCCGAAATGTCGGGATACCCTTTTGACATGAGCGCGCCGACCGCTATTCCCGTCATCGAACTTTGCGGCGTTTGGAGCCAGTACCGCGATGTGGTGATTCACCGGGATCTGGATTTTCGGGTGGACGCGGGCGCGGTGGTCGCGCTGGTGGGCGGGTCGGGCAGCGGCAAGACGACGCTGCTGCGCGGGATTCTCGGGTTGCAAAAACCCGCGCGGGGCAGCGTGCGGCTGTTCGGGCACGACCTGTTTACGCCGGATACGCTGTTGCAACGCGACATACGCCGACGGCTGGGGATGTTGTTTCAGCAGGGCGCGCTCTTTTCGGCGCTCTCCGTCTATGACAATATCGCCTTTCCCCTGCGCGAGCTGCATTTTCTCGACGAAGACTGGATTTTCGAGCTGGTGCGCCTGAAACTGGATATGGTGGAATTGACCCTGGCGCACGCCCGCCTGATGCCGGCGGAACTTTCCGGCGGCATGATCAAGCGGGTGGCGCTGGCGCGCGCGTTGGCATTGGAGCCGGAACTTCTGTTGCTTGACGAGCCGACGGCAGGACTCGACCCCTCGCGCAGCCAGAGTTTCGTGCGCCTGATTCGGCATTTGCAGCAAACGCTGAATCTGACCGTGGTGCTGGTCACGCATGACATGGAGACCATCTGCGGGCTGGAATGCGAGGTCGCGTTGCTGGCGGAACAGCGTATTCTGACGCGGGGAAATCTGGACGCCGTGCGCGCCTTTTCGCATCCGGCGGTTAAACAATTTTTCAACATACCGGAACCCCTCCGGTTGGGCGGATGAACTCATGGAAAATCGCGCGCACGCTCTGATGGCTGGATTATTCACGCTCCTCATGGGGGCGGCGACCATTTTGATTATTTACGCGTTCAGCGACCGCCGCGAAGAAACCCGCGCATTGCTGGTGGTCACGCAACAAAATGTCGGCGGACTGAATCCGCAAGCGCAGGTGCGCTATCGCGGCATCCGGGTGGGCAAGGTGCAAGACATCCGGCTGGATCCGGAAGACGCGCGCAACATTCTGATTCGCATCGAAGTCGAAACCGATGTGCCGTTGAGCGCCAACACCACGGCGCGGATGGCGTATCAGGGCATCACCGGCATCGCGCATGTGCTGCTGGAAGACGGCGAGGAAGACGAGGAAGGCGGGGCGCGTGGAGCGCGCGGGCAAGCCCTGACGGGCAACCCGCCGCGCATTGCCATGCAGCCTTCATTTTTGAACCGTCTCGAAGACAGTCTGCCCGAACTTCTGGCGCAAACCAGAAATTTGCTGGAAAACGCCAACGCCCTGTTGGACGAGAAAAATCGCGGGCGTTTGGGGCAAACCCTCGCCAATCTGGAATCCTCCAGCCAGCACATGAACGCGACGCTGGCGAACCTGCAAAACCTGCTTGCCAAAGAAAACACGCAAGGTCTGACCGAAGCCATGCGCGCCGCCGCGCCGCTGGCCGACGAAACGCGGCAACTGGTCGCGCACATGGAACGCCTCACCGACCGCGCCGAAATCGTGTTGAGCGAAGAAAGCGGCGGCAACGGTTCGGAAGACGCCTTGCTGCCGCGCGTCAGAAACACCGCCGCCGACCTTTCCAAAGCCGCAGCCCAATTCGACCGCGTACTCAAAATGCTGGAACGTTCGCCGCAGAGTTTGCTGCTCGGTGCGCCAAACGGCACGCCGGGACCGGGCGAGGAAGGGTTTATCGCGCCGATTCAGGAATCAGGAGAAATGCAATGAACGTGAAAAAAATTGGTCGGCGGCGGTTACGCACGCCACGCCGAAGGGCGTGCGCCCTGTTGCGGTACATGGGCTTCCCCGCCGTTTTTCTGCTCACCGCCTGCGCCCCCTTATTGAATTCCCCAGGCGCCACGCCGGAGCGTTTTGACCTGGGGCTGGGCAGTGTGGAAACCGCCACGCCCGCCCGCCCGATTTCCTTTGAACTGCGCGCCGCGCCCGCGCTGGATACGACCGCCATGCGCTATCGCCTGAACTACGCCGACCCGACCAAGGTCATGGAATACAGCCGCGCGCGTTGGGCGGGAACGGCGAGCGAAATTCTGGAGCAATACCTGAAAAGTCATTTGCAGCAAGCCAATCCGCGCCACCCGAATACAAAACACTGCCGCTTCGACCTCGAACTGCTGCGCTTCGAGCAGGTTTTTACGAGCGTAAAAGAGAGTCACGCCACCCTCATCGTGCGCTCGCGGCTGCAAAGTTCGGGGCAGGGCGTATTGGATGAAAGCAATTTCGAACTGACCGCCCCCGCCGCGACGCCCGATGCCAGC
>BNUD01000131.1 GCA_025997095.1 Betaproteobacteria bacterium
CAACCTGCTTGCTCGCCGCGCTTGCCGTTCACGAAGGCACCGTCAAGGCACGCTGCGTTGATAGTACAAACCATGTCAACTTCTTGAATTTCCTCAAGCACTTGTACCGTTCAACCCCCGGCAAGGAACTTCACATTATTGCCGATAACCTCAGCGCCCATAAGCAAAAAGATGTTATGGCGTGGGTCAATAAACGCAGGCGACTCCACCTGCACTTCACCCCGACCTATTCTTCCTGGCTGAATCAAATTGAAATCTGGTTCAACATCTTTACACGCTCTGTTCTCAAGGGGGGCGTCTGGCATTCAAAACAAGCCTTGGTCGCGCAGATCATGCTCTACATCCGCCGCTATAACGAGCAGTCGGCTCATCCATTCAGGTGGACTTACGAAGGAAAACCCTTGACCGCGTAAATGAAATCAATTTCATGAACGTCACACTAGGGCACATACAAACAGCTTGCGCCTCAAGCGGCAACAAGACCAAAAGACACAAAGAGAAGACGATTGAATGTGATGTTTTCATTGACCACCTCCAAACAGCAATGCAAAACCGTGACACCTCACGATTTTCCTGTTTTGCCAAAGCGAGTAGCCCTGGCTGATTATTTCATCTGCCTGAGCGCCAGGCTCACCGAAAGTTGCGCCCCCACGAACCCCAGCGCGCCGCCGCAGGCAATCAGGGCGAGGATGTGGGGAGGCGTCAGCCCTTGCAGTGCGAAGGCGCTGCCGTAGAGTTGGGCGAGTTGGGCGACCGAGGGAGAGAGGGCGGTGATGCCGACGAAAATCAGCAGCGCGGCGACAATGCCGCCCAAGCCGCCTTGCAGAATGCCGGAATAATAAAATGGGCGACGGATAAAGCCGTCGGTCGCGCCAATCAGCCGGGCAACCTCGATTTCTTCCGCGCCCGCCAGCACTTGCAGGCGGATGGTGTTGAAGGTCACGGCGATGAGACCGGCGGCGAAGATGACGGCAAGCAGGTTGACCGTCAGTCTGCCCAGGCGCAAAAAGGCGTCGAATCGTTTGATCCAGGCGGAATCGAGTTGCACATGCGCGACGCCATTCCAGCTTGCCAACGTGGAACTCAGGCGTTCCAGGGTTTCCGGGCTGACATCGGCGGGTTCGATGATGAAGGCATCGGGCAGCGGGTTTTTCGGCAGGCTGGAGACGATTTCCGCCATGCCTTCGTTGGCTTTCAGTTGTTGCAGGGCATCGGCGCGCGATACGAAGCGCCATTGGTCGGGCAGCAGCGCGCGCAGATTCTCTTCTACTTCCGCGACCTGTTTTTCGCTGGCGTTGGTTTCCATGAACAGGCTCATCTGCTGCGCGCGGGCGCTGGAAGCGCCCAGAGCTTTGAGATTGTCGAGCAGCAGGTAACCGGCGGCGGGCAGGGTCATGGCGATGCCGATGACCATGATGGACAGCAGGGTGGAAAGCGGCGCGTGCAGCAGACGGCGACTGGCGCGCTCGAACGCGGCGAAGTGTTGGTGGAACCAGTTTTTCATGATGCGAGCGTGCCGTGGTCGAGGGTCATCACCCGCACATCCTTGCCGGGGATGCCGTAGAGCGCGTGGGTGGCGATGATGACCGTCACCCGCACCTGATTGAAGGCAATGAACAGGTCGATCACCTGTCTGGCGGATGCTTCGTCCAGATTGGCGGTGGGTTCGTCGGCAATCAGAATCGTGGGGCGATTGACCACGGCGCGGGCGATGGCAAGCCGTTGCTGTTCGCCGCCGGAAAGGGCGATGGGATTCGCCTTTTCACGGGCGAGCAGCCCCACCTTGTCCAGCGCGGCGCGGGCACGGCGCACGGCTTCTTTGGGGGAAAGCCCGATAATTTCCAGCGGCAGCAACACGTTATCTAACGCCGAACGGTCAAACAGCAATTTCTGGTCTTGAAAAATCAGCCCCAGATTGCGACGCAAAAAGGGCAGCGCGGCATGGCGCAGGGCGACAAGATTTTGTCCATTCACCACAAGGCTGCCGGAAGTGGGGCGTTCGATGGCGGAGAGCAGTTTTAAGAGCGTGGTCTTGCCCGCGCCGGAATGCCCGCCAATCAGCACCATTTCGCCGCCCGCGATTTCAAAGCTGACGTTTTTCAAGGCTTCAAAACCGCCGGGATAGCGTTTGTAGAGTTGGCTGCCGACAATCATGCGAACAGGGCATCCACAAAATCTTTCGCCACGAAGGGGCGCAAATCGTCAATGCCTTCGCCCACGCCGATGAAGCGAATGGGTTTCGGACACTGACGGGCGATGGCGGCAATCACGCCGCCTCTGGCAGTACCGTCCAGCTTGGTTAAAACAAGTCCGGTCACGTGAATGGCCTGGTCAAACGCCTTGACCTGCGCCAGCGCGTTCTGACCGATGTTGGCGTCCAGCACCAACAAAACTTCATGCGGGCCGCTGGCTTCCGCCTTTTGAATCACCCGCCGCACCTTGGCGATTTCTTCCATCAGATTCAACTGGGTCGGCAGCCGCCCGGCGGTATCCGCCAGCACGATGTCAATTTTGCGCGCGCGGGCGGCGTGGATGGCGTCGAACACCACGGCAGCCGGGTCGCCGGATTCCTGCGCGATGACAGCAACATGGTTGCGCTCGCCCCAGGCAATGAGTTGCTCGCGGGCAGCAGCACGAAAAGTATCGCCCGCCGCCAGCAACACGCTCTTGCCCTGCGCCTGAAAATACCTGGCGAGCTTGCCGATGGAAGTCGTCTTGCCCGCGCCATTCACCCCGGCGAGCATGATGATGTAAGGCTGATGTTGCGACACATCCAGCGGCTGTTCCAGCGGGGCAAGCAGTTCGGTGAGCGCGGCAGCCAGCGCGGACTGAATGGCTTCCGGGGTCTCCAGTTTTTCCTTTTTGGCGCGCGCTTTCAGATTGTCCAGCAGAAAACGGGTGGCTTCGATGCCGACATCGGAAGTGAGCAGCAATTCTTCCAGCGCTTCGAGCAGTTCGTCATCAACCTTGCCGCGCGAAAACAGCGCCTTCATCCGCCCGCCCAACTGCGCCCGTGTGCGGGCAAGCCCGCCAAACAGCCGTTCGCGCCAGGATACGACAGGCGGCGTTGCGGCAGTCGGCGTTACAGTCGAAGTTTCGACAGTCTCTCCCTGCGGTGCGGGTTGATCTTTTTTCCTGAAAATAGTGAACATGAAAATCCTGTTGCGTGGAACGTGCTGACGGATGCCGGATTCTAGCATCAGGGGTAAGGCTTTGCGCCGCCAGAATGCGTCAGTATTCATCCGGCAACCGAATATGCCGGATGACGCACGAGTACCTCCCCTTCTCAAGGCAATGCTGGCGTATATATTTATCGTAACAGCAATTTCGGAGCAGTGCACAAGAAAGACATATGGATTGACTCGAAGTGCATTGGAGAAAGTGCGCCAGATGTATTTTTCTATACTGAAGTTGAGGGCGGAAAAACACACAAAGTCGATACGGAATCTGAATTTTCACCAAATACCCTTGAGATATTGTTTGAAACTGGCAAAAACTACTTCATTCGGCAGTTCATCAAGTTGGGTGTATTCGTTGGCGGTGCCGGACTGGAGAAAATCCCTGAGGAGCAAGGCAAGCAGGATGTCGCCAAGCTCGAAATGGCAAAGCCGGGCAAATGCAGCGCGCCACGATAGGGGTAACCTGTGTTCCTTTTACACTGCTTCAAACCCCGCTTCTCGACGTTCTTGCTTCGTGGGAAGTTTCGTGCAAAAGTCTAACCTTTCGTTCAAGCGGACGCCGCTGTCGCGGCGCCGGTTAGCTCAAACGTTAGGCATCCAGCAGACTCTCCATCCCTATGGCAAAGCGTACAAAGCCCTATCTTCTTCAAGCGTCGATTCGCCAGGACGCTGATGTCGACTGCGAGTCTTATCCATTCAACATTCCGGCTGTGCGTGCAATCGCCAATATCGACTTCCATCCGAACGTGACCTTCTTTGTGGGTGAGAATGGCTCAGGCAAGTCGACGGTCATGGAGGGCATTGCAGTGGCGCTCGGCTTCGGTACCGAAGGTGGGACAAAGAATGTGCGCTTCCAATCCGCCGGCTCGGTATCGCCGCTCCACGACAGTTTGCGTCTGGCTCGGGGCGTTCCGAAGCCGCGCGATGAATACTTTCTCCGGGCCGAGAGCTTCTTCAACGTGGCAAGTTACATGGACGAAACCGGCTATCTGGAGGGCTACGGCGGGCGCTCTCTACATACGCAGTCCCACGGCGAGTCGTTCATGGCTGTTCTTCTAAACAAGCTTCGCGGCAACGGCATCTACCTTCTGGATGAACCGGAGGCCGCTTTGTCTCCCAGTCGCCAGCTTGCGGCTCTCGCTGCCATTCACCAACTGGTCGAGGACAACTCCCAATTCGTCATTGCAACGCACTCACCCATACTGCTTTCATACCCGAACGCCAAGATCGTTCTGTTCGACAAATCTGGTCTGAGTGAGGTCGCCTTCGAAGACACCGAGCACTTCGCCGTAACGAAGGACTTCCTCAACAACTACCCGAGGCGTCTTGAGCAACTGCTTCAAGATGACACAGACGCCTGACCTTTCCTTCAAGCGGACTGGTCTACGGCCAGCCGCTTAACGCCAACGTTAGGTAGAGCGGATTCCAGAATCCGCCTATTACAAATTGCTCATGTATTTGTTAATTTGCTCTAATTCGGGCGCTCTCCACCTTCACCTGTTGCCGCCGCCGATTCTTCCTCCGGTTCTTCCATCGGCACGAACGAAAACACTCCATTCACCAACCCGAAAG
>BNUD01000132.1 GCA_025997095.1 Betaproteobacteria bacterium
GGCGCGCATTGCGCGTCCGTGGTTCCGTCCGCGTGGTCTCCAACACGGACGCGCAATGCGCGCCCCTACGTAAAAACCGAAAGCGCGCCAAGTTTGATTTGCGTATCAATTTGTTAATCTGCTCTAAAAACAGCCTGGAATTCACCTTCCAGACCAGACAAGCCTTCCGACAGACTTTTTTCTTCGCCCCACGAAGGCGATAACCGAAGGTGAGGATGGGAAAATCAACATCCTGCTAAGGGGGCGCATCACTATATCTTCTCGGATCAAGACATTCATGCAACAGGTCCGGGCTTTGATACGCACATCAGTTGGAACGTGATGACGCATTACCGACTTCATTCATTCGGTCTTCTTCTTCGCGCCAGCAAGGTTCCAATGGTTGCTGTTCCAGGGCACGCAATCTCAAAGGTCGCGCAACAAGAGCTTATCGCGTTATTCAGGAGCAAAGGCATTGTGCCCTCGGTGGGTTGATTCATTCAAGCCGACGCCGCTTCGCGCAGGTGTTCACAACCGTCGGGTTCAACTTCGCTTACCCAGGCTACGCGCCGGGAGCGATGGCGTCCTCGCCATCGTACGACGGCGAGACGCCGTCGCTCCCAAAGGACGCTTGCCCGACAAAAAAACAGTTGTGCTTCACTGAACCGTTCAATGTCGGGTTCTTCCTGCGGCTTACCCAACCTACGAAAAACTGTCTTCTGTCCTCCGAACATTGACGCGCCATAGCGCCCCACCTATGATGCAAATTCATTCCGCAAGCGGGTATATCTTGAAACCTTCATCCCTTCTTCTGCGCCTCAACAAAGCGCACTATCCGGTTTTGGTGTTGGGTTACGGGCGGCGTATCGGTATCTGGTTTCAGGGCTGCACGATCCAATGCAAAGACTGCGTTTCGCGCGATACCTGGGCGCAGGATGAGGGCGCTGGCATCCGTGTCAAAGATTTGCTGGACTGGTGCCGCCAAAAGGCGGCGGCGGGTGTGGATGGCGTCACTTTTTCCGGCGGCGAACCCTTCGACCAGCCGCAGGCGTTAAACGCGCTGGTCGACGGACTCGACCGCTGGCGCAAACGCGCGGGGCTTTCGCTCGATCTGCTCTGTTACAGCGGCTATCCGCTAAAAACCCTGACGGAACAACACGCGGCTTTGCTGCAAAAACTGGACGCCGTAATTCCCGAACCCTATGCAGGGCATCTACCGCAGGGCGGCATGTGGCGCGGCTCGGCAAACCAGCCTTTGATTGCCCTGTCGCCTTTGGGCAAGGCGCGTTATGAACATCACCCTGAAACGCCCGCCGACGCCAAAAGTATGCAGATTGCCGTGGAAGACGGGCGTATCTGGATGATCGGGATTCCCGCCCGTGGCGACATGGCGGCATTGGAAAAATTATGCGCGGCGCGTGGTTTGCGGCTCGAACAGGTATCATGGCGGCGATGATGACAAAATACGTGCGCGTCTGCCCCGTCTGCGATACCGAAAACCCGCCCGAACGGGCGTATTGCAACCATTGTTCCAGTCCGTTGGCGGACGTGGATTTTTCCCCGTCGCTTACGACTGGATCGCTTGCGACAGAAACGGTGCGGGCAGAGGAGCCTGTCGCCGCATCTGTCGCATCTGTCACAGCTGTCACGCCTGTCGCTCTGGAAACCCGCGAACCCGCCGCAGGAAACAGCATTTCAGAAAAAGCTGCCGCAATCGCATCCTTGTTCCCCATCGTCACCGCCACACCTTCGGCAGATGCATTGCGTTGTCCCGATCCGGATTGCGGGCAGCTTAATCCGCCGGGCGCCTTGCGTTGCCTGTATTGCAATGCTTCCCTGGCTGCCGTGGCGGAAACCGCGTTGGCGGCAACGTCCATCGTTGCGCCCTTGCCCTCTGCTGCCACTGCGTCGGCTGCATCTTCCGGTTTTGAACTGGCGCCGCCCGATTTGGCGGAGCATGTCCCGGAGCCGCATTTTGCGACGGCGGCGGAACTCGCCCATCAGCGTACCCGTACCTTGCCGCCTGCGCTGGCGGAGCGTTTCCGTGTCAAGACGATGTTGGTGGCTGCCAGCACAGACGCGGATTTGCTGGTCGTTGAGGCGTTGGAAGGCGGCGAAACGCTGGTCGCCAAGGTTTATCGCAACGGCATTCCACCCGACAATCTGTTGTTGGAACGACTCAAGCTGAAAACGCCGCATGTAGTGCGTATTGTCGAGCATGGCAATGAAGACGGCGTAGACTGGGAAATCATGGAATACTGCCGCGCGGGCAATCTGCGTACCCTGATGCAGCGGGGGCGTCCGATGACAGCGGATTTGCTGTTCGGGCTGGTGCGGGAACTGGCGGCGGGGCTGCATGAAATTCACACGTTCAATATCCTGCATCGGGATTTGAAGCCGGAAAATGTGCTGCTGCGTCGCCGTGAGCCTTTGACGCTGGCATTGACGGATTTCGGTCTTGCCTCGCTTTCCGATAGCGACCGGCACTTTACCGATAACGCCTGCACCCTGAAATACGCCGCGCCGGAGGCGCTGACCGGCGTGCTCGACGCAAAGACGGATTGGTGGTCGCTGGGCATGATTCTGCTTGAAGCCGCTTCCGGTCGGCATCCGTTCGAGGGGCTGTCGGAGCAGGTCATTCACCATCATCTGGCGACCCGTCCCATCGACATTGAGGGGGTGAAAGACCCGCGCTTCGCCCAGCTTTGCCGTGGTCTGCTGTTGCGCGACCCGGAAGCGCGTTATGGCGAGGCAGAAGTCGCGCGCTGGCTGGCGGGCGACCCTGGCCTGCCGCCAATGCTGGAATCTGGCGGAAAAATCGTGCAAGCCTATCAGATTGGCAAGTACACCGTCCGTAACCGCGCAGAACTGGCGCGGGCGCTGGCGGAAAACTGGCAAACGGGCATACATGACCTGGAACGCGGATTGATTCGGGATTGGCTGCAAACGGATTTGCGCGATTTTCAACTGATTCGCGCGCTGGACGAGATCATGGAAGCGCGTGGCGAGGGCATTGAATGCCGATTCCTGCGATTTTTGCGCGTTGCCGCGCCGGATATGCCGGTTGTCTGGCGTGGCGAACTCGTCGACCGCAGCGCCCTGATCATGCGCGCGCGGCAGGCGATTGCCGATGGCACGCCCCCCGCCGACATGCAGGTGTGGCAGGACTGGCTGGAAAGCCTGTACGCATCCGAGGCGCTCACCCGTCTGGACGACGAACTGGCTGAACTCTATCAACGCTGGCATCAATGCTTCGCCCTCGTCGAACGGGTTTGGGACGCGGCGAAGAAAAAGAGCCGCCAGGTGCGCTCGGCGCTGCCCGATACAGAGGAAAAAGCCGATGGCGGGGGCAAGGCGGTCAATTTCGATGCCGCCGTCTACGGTTGGGACGCCGATTTTCGCTTTCCCCGGCGGCGGGAATGGCACGCGCCCATCCTGCTGGCGTTAACTTCGCCGGACTTTCTCAAGATGGTGAAGCGGGATGTCTCAAGGGCTGCTGGACGCTACGCTGAAGAAGCCCCCTGGTTTGCTGTGGTGGCGCGTCTGGCACAGAATGCCACCCGCACGCCGCAGGAAAAAGATGCCTGTCGACTGGTGGCGTGGCGTCTGCGCGCCGTCGCCTGGCAGGAAGCGGAGGCGAAACGCGGGCAGCGCAATGCCGCCATAACCAAACGGCAGAACGTGATCGCTCACTGGCAACAGGCGTTTGAAGGGCTGCTCATGCGTTTCAAGAACGCCGATACCGCCTTGAACGCCGAAACACAAGCAACATGGCGTGTGCTGCAAGATGAACTGCAAACCCTGTTCGAACAACTGAACAAAGCGAATTATCCAGACGCCGCCTTCCAGAGTTTGCTGCAAGACGCCTCCAGACTGCGCCGCCAGTCCTTCGGTCTGGCATCGGCGTTTGACCTGTCGGACGCCCGCCGCGACCAACTTGACATTTTCATGCAACCGCTCTGTCTGGGGGTGTGGGTCGGCGCTGTGTTGCTCATCGGTGTGTTGCTTGGCGTGAACTGGGCGCTCCCCTTCGCTCTGGCAGGGATAGGGTTCATCATCCTGCTGAACGTGCGCCGGAGTCGGGCGAGCGCGGGGGCGCTCACGCAAATGGAACGCCTGCAACGCCAAAGCCGTGCGCTGATTCAACAGTTGAAAAATCCCGAATCCCCGCCATCCGTGGGTTGAGGAGGGCATTCGCTCGAATCCCCCCTCCGCCCCTCGTGGAGATGGGCAGGTTTGGCATGTGCAAGCGTAGTTCCGTGCTGAACCGCTTCCCCCACGCAATCGGGTTTCGGTTTTGATTCCTGATACCTGACCTCTGAAACCTGTAGCCCGTAGGTTGGGAAAGCCGATGAGCGGCGCTTTCCGGGAGCGATGGCGTCCCCGCCATCGGCAGGCGGCGAGGACGCCGTCGCTCCCAAAGGACGCTTGCCCGACAAAAAACGTTATGCTTCACTGAACCGTTAGAGCAGATTAACAAATTGATACGCAAATAAAATTTGGCGCGCTTTCGTTTTTTACGTAGGGGCGCGCATTGCGCGTCCGTGTTGGATAGCGTGTTGACGGAACTACGGACGCGCAATGCGCGCCCCTACACGATGGCAATGGACGTGAGCCATGTTAAGTTAATCTGCTCTAAATGTCGGGTTCTTCCTGCGGCTTACCCAACCTTGTATCTTGAATCTTGTAGTGGTTAGCTCCCGCTACCGGGAAGAAAGCAGCTTGTATCCACCCTTAAGGCGAGACCTTGTTTTGTAGATAAAGC
>BNUD01000133.1 GCA_025997095.1 Betaproteobacteria bacterium
AATTAGCGACAGGCCAAGAGGCCTGTCGGTCTAACGTGTTTTGGAAGGGGTTTCTCTCCCCTCCCAAAACGGTCGCCGAAACCCCGGCCGTAAGAAAGGGGTTTGGCTCCCACCTTTCTTACGGGCGAGGTTTCAACCGAAGTTAGTTTTACGATGAATACGAAGGCAAAGCAAAAGCCAGCATCTACGGCTACAAACTGGATACCCCCAAATTGAAAGGCGATACAGGCTTGCTGGAAGCCGGTCTGACCATAACCCCCACCGCCGCGAACAAACAAGGCTGGTCGCTGGATTTGGGGGTACAGGGCTACACGGGCAAACGCGAAGGGGTGACGGGGAGTGTGCGAGCGCGGTATCGGTTTTGAGCCTGGGAGCGCCGGCGGCATCAAAGGCGGTTTTAAGATTTTTCGCGCGGAACCAAACCCGCCGGCGGGGACGCCGGCGCTCCCAGCAACGGCAAACCTGGCAGCAAGCGTCGCCGACAATCCGTGTCAAGCATTTGGGCACGGCACGCCGTGCCCTATGGCGGCAAAGCCGCCCCTGATGCCTGTCACCTGACCCCTGATCCCTGATGTCGGGCACCGTGCCCGACCTGCGAAACTTAACGCCAACGTTATGCCCCTTGTTGCGAAGCAAGGGCTTTTTTGATTTTCTGGTCGGTCTTTTATGGCGCTTGAGAAGGCGCATCATAGGGGCTTGGCATTTGTCATGTCAGATCCGATGTTGCGGCATCCGGTTGCCATCGCCCTGACATCTCTGCCCTGGCACGGCATAATAGCGAGCCGTGCGTCTGAACAGGAGGCGCGCTCAACCTGAGTTCCAAAGCTGATGCGTTTTTCCTTGCCTGCCTTTCGTTTTCCCTCTCGCCGCGCCTTGCTGCGCGTTGCCTTGTGGACGTTGTTTGCCCTCTACGTCGGCTTTGCGGCGTTAACGCTGGCGTTGCGTTACTGGCTGTTGCCGGAGTTACCGCGTTATCAGCCGGAGATTGAGGCGGCGGCGAGTCGGGTATTGGGGGCGCCGGTGCGTTTGGGGCGGTTGCAGGCGCACTGGACGGGGTTGAATCCGGCGCTGACGCTGGACAATGTGCGGATTCTGAACCAAGAGGGCGAGGTGGCTTTGCGGCTGGCGCGGGTTGAGGGGGTGCTTTCCTGGCATTCCCTGATTTCGCTCTGGCGGGGCGAACCGCGCTTTGCTTTGCTGGCGTTGGAAAAGCCGGAGCTTTTGATTCGCCGCGATACGGCGGGGGATATTTTTGTCGCGGGCATTTTGTTGGTGGATTCGGATTCGGATTCGGACGAGGGCAGCGGGCAAGCGCTGGACTGGTTGTTGCAACAATCGCGGTTGCGGATTCACGACGCCCGTCTGGTTTGGCAGGATGACCTGCGCGCCGCGCCGCCGCTGGATTTGCGCGGGGTACGGCTGGAATGGCGCAATCGCGGTCGTCATCATGCCTTCGGGCTGACCGCGAAGCCGCCGGAGGCAATGGCGGCGAAGCTGGATTTGCGCGGTGATTTTCGGGGGGATACGACGTGGCGGGATTGGCGCGGGCAGATTTATGCGCGGCTGGACGCGGTTGATCTGGCGGGCGGTCGCCCGTGGTTTGACGCGCCGATTGAACTGGAACAGGGGCATGGCGCGGCGCGTTTATGGTTGCAGCGCGATCAAAACGGTTTTTCGGGGACGGGCGATTTCGCGCTGACGGAAACCCGTTTGCGGCTGGATGCCGGATTGCCCATGCTCGACCTTGCCCGGCTACAGGGGCGTTTGCAGGTGACGCGGACGCTGGCAAACGACGGCTGGCGCATTGCCAGCCGCGATTTGACGCTGGATGCGCGCACGAACGACGCGCGGTTAATCCGTATTCCCGACCTGAATGTGCAACTCGAATGGCAGGGCGAGCAATTCCCGCCCAGTCAGGGCGCGTTGTTTGCCGATACGCTGGATTTAACCCGTTTGCGTCAGCTTGCAGCATGGTTGCCGCTGCCCGCCGCCAGCCGCGAAATGTTGGCGACGTATCAGCCCGGAGGCGTGTTAAAACAGGTCAAACTGCGTTGGGAGATGGAAAAGAATTCAGCAGAAAGCGCCCTGAAAAAATACAGTCTGGAAGCGGCGTTCAGCGATCTGGGCGTCAAGGCGGCGGGGGCGCTGCCGGGGGCGACGGGGCTTTCCGGCGCCTTGTTTGCTGATGAAAAAAGCGGCAGGCTGGAACTGGACAGCAACAATGCCAGCGTCGCCCTGCCTGCCGTGTTTGCCGACCCGGAATTTCCGCTCACCCGCATACAGGCGCAGGTGGCGTGGCAGCGCAATGCAGAAGGCGTACGCGCCGACATTCGCCGCCTCGATTTTGTGAGTCCGCACGCGCGCGGGCGGGTGAGCGGCAATTACCAGAGCCTGCCGGACGCGCCAGGGCGTATCGACTTGCAGGGGGAATTTACGCGGGCGAAGGCGACGGAAGTCTGGCGTTATATTCCGCGCGTCGCGGGCGCTGGCGTCGCTCACTGGCTGCGCGGCGCGTTACAGGCGGGCGGCGGCGAGGCAACATTGAAACTCAGAGGCGACCTCACGCATTTTCCGTTTGCCAGAACGGAGGATAAAGCCAATCCATACGGCGAATTCAAAATCACCGTCCAGGCGCGCGACGTGAAGCTGAAATACGGGGACGACTGGCCGACGCTCGAAGGGCTGGAAGGCGATCTGGAATTTGGCGAAGGCATGAAAATCCTCGCCCGTTCGGGGCGCGCTTTGGGCGCGAAGCTGCAAAACGTGCAGGTGGAGATTCTCGATTTTGCCCACGACCAACATCTGCTGGTCGCGGGCGAGGCGGTGGGCGCGACGACGGAATTTTTGCGCTTCATCGAGCAAAGCCCGGTCGCGGCGAGCATCGACCACTTCACGCAGGATATGCGCGCGACCGGAAATGGGCGTCTGGAATTAAGGCTGGATTTGCCGTTGGCAAAGATTGAAAACGGCACGGTCCGGGGACGTTACCATCTGGATAATAATACGGTGGCATTCATGCAAGGTTTGCCTGCCGCGTCGGGGGTGCGGGGCAGTCTGGAATTCACCGAAAGCACGGTCGCCGCGCCCGAAATTCGCGCCGTTTTTCTGGGCGCGCCCCTGCGTTTGAAAGTCGCCTCCGAAGCGGACAACGGGGGGGTGCGGATTGAGGCGAACGGCGGTTTCACGGCGAAGGAGATGGCGCGGCAGTTTGAGTATCCCGGACTTTCCGCCCTCTCCGGCAGCGCGTCCTGGCAAGCCGAAATCAGGATGCGGAAGAAAAGCTCGGATTTTCTGCTGACTTCCTCGCTGGAAGGTCTGGCATCCAGCCTGCCCGCGCCCTTCACCAAACGGGCAGACGAAAACCTGCCCTTCAGTCTGCAAAAAACGGCGGGCAACGCCAGCGAGCAAATCAAAATCGAACTGGGCCATGATGCCAAACGGCGGCTCGGCGCGCTGATCATCCGGCGCGCGAATGGCGACATTGAACGCGGCATGATCGGTATCGGTCAGAACGCGCGCTTGCCGGAGAAGGGGCTGCACATTGCGGTCAAACAGGAGTCACTCGATCTCGACGCGTGGCGGGCGGCGCTGATGACGCAGAAACAACCGGGCGAGGGGAGCGCGCTGGCGACAAACCAATTCCCCTTCGACCTGCTCGCGCTGGAAGCGCAAAAAATGACCGTCTTCGGGCAGGCGTTCGATGCCGTCAGCCTGCGTCTGCGACCGGATGGCGAGCGTCTGCGCGTCATGGTGGCGGCGCAGGAAATGGTGGGCGACCTGTATTGGGAGAGCGCCGGCAAGGGCAAACTCACGGCGGATTTGCGGCGGGTGCGGCTGGAATCCGGTCAGGGCGCGCTGGCGGGCGAAGCGCAGAGCGATAAATCCGAATTGATGGACAGCTTGCCCGGCATGGACATTCGCATTGACGATTTCACTTACAACAAACGCCGTTTCGGGCGTGTGACATTGCAGGCGGAAAATGTCGGCAGGCGTTGGAATCTGAACCAGATTGTCATCGAAAATCCGGCGGGCAAACTGACCGGAGGCGGATTCTGGCGACCCGGCACGGGTGGGCGCAGCGCGCTGGATTTCAAGCTGGACGCCAGCGACAGCGGCAAACTGCTTGAACGTCTGGGCTATCCCGGCGCGATTCGCGGCGGCACGGCGACGCTTTCCGGCGCGCTTAACTGGGAGGGTTCGCCGCTGGATTTCGACGCCGCCACCTTGAATGGCGACCTGCAACTCGCCGCCCAAAAGGGGCAGTTCTCCAAAATCGACCCCGGCGTCGGCAAACTTCTGGGGTTGCTTTCCCTGCAATCGCTCACCCGTCGCCTGTCGCTGGATTTTCGTGATATTTTCAGCGAAGGCTTTGCCTACGACAGCATCGCGGCGAAAATGCACATCACGGATGGCGTCATGACCACCGACGGCGACCTGCAAATCAGCGGACCGTCGGGTAAAGTCCTGATGAACGGCAAGGTCGACATGAAAAACGAGACCCAGAATCTCTCCCTGACCATGCAACCCGAATTGGGCGGCGCGGCGGCGCTGGGCGCGGCAGTCGCCACCTTGAATCCGCTGGTCGGCGCGGCGGCGCTCTTGGCGCAGAATTTCCTGAAAAATCCCCTGAACAGGATT
>BNUD01000134.1 GCA_025997095.1 Betaproteobacteria bacterium
GATGGTTGGCATGAGTACGTGCAGCTCTACCATTGGGACCCGCAGGTGCCGCTTGTATCCGCAGCCGCCCTCTAACAATTCATTCAAGCCGAACCGGCTTCGCTGGTCGGCTTAATTCCGGCGTTAGACCGCAGAATTAACTTTACCGCGTGATTGAAGGAGACGCTCATGGGATTCGTGGCAATCGACTGTAAGAAGTGTGGCGCACATCTTGAGGTGGATGAGGCAGCTTCCATCTACACTTGCAAGTATTGCAAGACCGTGCATGAGCGTGATTATTCAAATTCAGCATCTCCAACTCCGCACTCTCTTGGAGTGGTGGCAGAAAGGGCAATTGCAAATTCTGAATTTGGCAAAGCGTTGCAGTTTATTGAGCAAGGTCTTGCAATTGACCCACATAACGTGAAGCTACTTACACTTGAAGAAAATGCAAAAGTCGGGCTGGCTTCAATCGCAGATGGCCAAGTAACACAAACACAGGAAGATCTGAAGGCAATTCAAGATCGCTCCGAAGCAGAGCAATATCATCTTCAAGCGCAATTCATACTTCACGAGTTGCAGGCAAATATCAAGGTTTATGGGTCAAACTCTGCGCTTACAGGTGCGTCTCCAGCAAACGTTGATCTTGCTTTGCAATATATTGATCGTTCACTTGAACTTTTCCCGGACAGCCCTGTATATCTCAACCTCAAAGCCCTTCTATTGATGGAGGGAAAGGGCATGAAACAGCAGGCGACTGAGTTACTTGAAAAAGCCGCAGCACTTAACCCCCGCGACATCAACATAAAAAATAATCTTGATGCAGCGAAATCGTCATCGGCCTGCTTTGTTGCAACTGCCGCATACGGTTCCCCACTGACACAAGAAGTTAGAACATTGCGCTTGTGGCGAGACGAGCATTTGAAAACAACTGCAATAGGGCGGAAATTTGTCAGGTTTTATTACCGATTTAGCCCGCCACTTGCGGCAATGATTTCTACACGCCCAAGGTTGAGATGTGTAGCCCGAATTGCGTTGGCGCCACTGATTAAATCAATTTCCAGGTGGTATATTTCTCGCCACGACTGATCTGCGGCATGCGGTCTAACTATGCGTTCAAGCGGACTGCCGGGGACGCCACATCTATCAACCAAGCGTTATCGGCCCGGCAGCCGCTTAACGCGCAGTTAGGCCGCTCGTGAAACCTGCACACGCCGTCGCAATCGCTGTTTTCGTCTGCTGGTCGCTTCAAGCAAGCGCGGCTGATCATCCCACGGAAGTCAAGAAGTTCTTGGAGGTTCGAGAATCCTGTGACGAATCCTGTGACCATTGGCGCGGAGAAAGCGGCTATGACAAGGAGCGCCAGGCTGAGATCGATTGGGCAACCTGCCAAAGCTGTCAGGGCACAGACGCCGAGCTCGCGAGACTCAAGAAAAAGTACAAGGCCGATGCTCAAGTGATGGAAGCGCTCAACGAGCTGGAAGTCGAGATTGAACCGAAAGACAAGGTCGCAGCCAAGCGGTTCTGCGTCAGCACAAAGAAGCCAAAGTGACAGCGCGCCGCGGGCGGCCTAACCCCTCCATCGAGCGGACAGTCAAAAGCCAGCTGTGCTGGCTTTTGACTGCCGCTCATGTCAAACGTTAGCCCTGTCCAATACATGAGCATTTTTCCACGGCATCAAGTAGCGCATCGCCACAGTGTTCTTGGTCGCGCAAGTTGTCCGCGCTTGCTGGTCGTGTTGCAGCACAGTGGGCGTGCACATTTCGTTTCGCGCCACTTCAAACCCTCGCTTCCCGACGTGCTTGCTTCGTGGGAAGTTTCGTGCCAAAGTCTAACCTTTCGTTCAAGCGGACGCCGCTGTCGCGGCGCCGCTTAACTCCAACGTTAGGTGCCACGAAATTTAGCGCGCCATCAATTTGAGAGTCTCAATGAAAACTGCTGACGTTAAAACTCTTGTTCAAGAGGTCTTGGATAGTCTGCCAAAGCCTTACACGCACCACGTAATCGACGAGGCATTTTCTGCGATAGAAAAATGTCCAAGCTGGCGTGCTCGCTACGATTCTTTGTGCTCAAGCCTTGGACGCGACGTTGTCAACAACTGGGGCGGTCGCTGGATTGCCCTTTCACTCGGAAAGGTCGGGGAGCAACAAGTCCCCAGCAAAATGAGTACATTGATTGGCTCCTACTCCATACTAGACACCGACGCAAAGGCTAGAAAGCCAAACAAAGATGAGGCACTTCAACTGATGTCCGATTACTACAAGTCTCACAGAAGTGAACTTCCCGCTTCTGTTCGAGATCATCGCGACCTTATCGTTGATCTTCTTATGGGAGGCGTCACGGCTGAAGAAGCGTTTTCCGAGGCATTGAAGAGTGGCACCTAACAATTCATTCAAGCCGACGTGGCTTCGCCACGCGGCTTAATTCAGGCGTTAGGCCTCAGAATCGATCCCCCGCCAATCAACGCTCTAAGAAAGAACCATTAACTATGCTCAGACTTATCTTGACGCTTGTTGCGACACTTGCCCTCTTGGCAGGATGCGTATCACCTAAATCCTTCATCGATCCTACCCAGAGTAAGCTGACGTACGAAAGCGTTAAACGGCCGTCGACGCCGCTTAAACTGACTCTCGTAACTGAGTTCCAGCGGAACGGCGAGCACTTTCCGAGAGCAGACCCAACACTCAGAGACATCACAGAACGAGTTCTTCGGGCATCCGGCGTAATTATTCCGACGACTGAGGCTGCTGTCGGCCAAGTACGGGTTGTGGTCAACAACGTTGCAGATCGCGGTGCCGCTGCCGCCAAGGGTTTTGGCACCGGACTAACCTTCGGCTTAATAGGCACCACTGTTATGGATGCCTACGAGCTGACTTTGGTTGTGAACACAGGAGGGAAAACCTACTCCAGTTCTGTCATCAAGCACTCTCTCTTCACCGCGATTGGAAATACGACGACTCCAGAAGGGGTTGAGACAATGCCAATCGGAGTGGCCTTCCAGAAGGTAGTTGAACAAATGCTCCTTCGTGCATTGAAGGAGGCTCAAGACGGCTCAGCGTTGGATGCCTCGCTCAATACTCAGTCCACCTCGTTCTTGCTGCGGCCTAACCATTCCTTCAAGCGGACAGTCAACGGGCTGCGCCCGTCGCCTGCCGCCTAAGTCCAACGTTAGGTCACTCACTATGCGAATAACAATTGCCTTGGTTTTTTGTAGCATTTTCCTTGTCGCTGCTCACGCCACTGGCAATGACGAAACACGCTCGTTTAAGAACGAGAACGTTGGGAAGGTCACGTTAGTTGCCCCTAGTGACTGGAAGCCCATTGAACGTCACCACATTAACTTCGGAACAACCTTTTACCGCTTGCTACCACCGCAAAAAGGGCTGTTTGACTTTGAAATTCTGGTCAACGACCTTGCACACATGCGCATGGAAGCGCTAGTCGACAAAGATCTCGAAATTTATTTACAGAGCAACATGGCGCGCGCTGCACCGCAATCTATAGAGGACAAGGTTTCCGCAATTCGGTTCGGCGCGAAACGAGACGGTGTATACGCCCGCCTGACTGATAAAGCACCAAAACCAGGGGAATTTGTTCTATTCACCCAAGGAGTTCGGCTCCAAGGGAGCAAGGTCGTTCTGTTCACTCTCTACTCAAACGACACGGATGGGGCAGTACTTCAGAAAGCACTGCAAATTGTTGAAAATGTCCAGTTTGAACAGTGACCTAACCCGGCACTCAACACGGACAGCCAGTTAGCTCTGAGTTAGCCCCATCCAATACGGTGAGCATTTTTCCACGGCATCAAGTAGCGCATCGCCACAACATTCTTGGTTACGCAAGTTGTCCATGCTTGCTGGTCGTGTTGCAGCACAGCGGGCGTACCCATTCCGTTTCGCGCCACTTCAAACCCTCGCTTCTCAACGTTCTTGCTCCGTAGAAAGTTCCGTGGCAAAGTCTAACCTTTCGTTCAAGCGGACGCCGCTTAACTCCAACGTTAGAGCGTACAACACTCGCACCTATGAAGCGCTTTCTCGACTGGCTCGTCGCCGACACCGTGTACTTCCGAACATTTATGTTCTTGGCCGGAGGCTCGATCATTGGCGTCCTCGCTTGGATGTTGAGCGGTGATCGACCGGAGGAGTGGTGGGTCTGGCTGGTCATCGGCGGTTTCGGACTCTTTGGGCTTACTCTCGTCCTCATTCCTCTGCTCGCCTCCGACCAACGATTTGAGCGCTCGCTTGACCTAATGGCCGATGGAGGCGATATTCCTGTGCTGGCGTTCTTTGTACTGGTTGCTTTCGTGGCAATCCCGATTACTGCTTCGATTCGTTACCTAAAGAGACATGGGGCGTAATGGCATGAAGGAATCGAAAGTGCGCTCTAACCCTGCGTTCGAGGCGACCTGCGCCAAAAGCTGCGCAGGCGCCTCAACTCCACGTTAGACGCCAGTTCGCCGTGAGCGGGCACAAATCGGCTCAAACTTTCATTAATCAATCGAGGAAAACTCCATGAAGATCATCTCCGCCTTAGCAGTTACCGCCGCACTTCTAATTTCAGGGTGTGCATCTGTAGAAATGGCATCAAAGGAAGAATCAGCAAAAGCAAAAGAATTCAATC
>BNUD01000135.1 GCA_025997095.1 Betaproteobacteria bacterium
CCAATCAAATTCACATCGTACGTGGGAATGCCCGCCGGATGCGCCCGCGCAGGCTTGGGTTCGGCGGCGCCAATCACATATTTGAACATCGCGGGCGAGTTCTGGAATGTCGCGCCGCTGTTTGATGAACTGGGGCTGCGGATTCTCGGTTCGCTCTCCGGCGACGCCCGTTTTGCGGAAGTGCAGACCATGCACCGCGCTCGCGTGACGATGGTGGTGTGCGCCAAGGCGTTGCTCAATGTCGCGCGCAAGTTGCGGGAGCATTACGGCATTCCCTTTTTTGAGGGCAGTTTTTACGGTGTGCAGGATACCTCTGCCGCCCTGCGCGATTTCGCCCGCGTCATTGGCGACGCCGATTTGATCGCCCGCACCGAAACCCTGATTGCCCGCGAGGAAGCCAAAGCGCACACCGCGCTGCAACCGTGGCGGCAACGGCTGAAGGGCAAGCGGGTGTTGCTCTATACCGGCGGGGTGAAATCCTGGTCGATTGTTTCCGCCTTGCAGGATTTGGGCATGACCGTGGTGGCGACGGGCACCAAAAAATCGACCGAAGAAGACAAAGCCCGCATCCGCGAGCTGATGGGGGCAGATGCCAAAATGATCGACGACGGCAGCCCGAAGGCGCTGTTATCTACCTATCACGAATATCGCGCCGACATTCTGATTGCGGGCGGGCGCAATCTTTATACGGCGTTGAAGGCGCGGATTCCTTTTCTGGACATCAATCAGGAACGGGAATTTGCCTACGCCGGCTATCGCGGCATGGAAGAACTCGCCCGCCAGCTTGCGCTGTCCATCGAAAGCCCGGTCTGGCAGGCGGTGCGGACTCAGGCGCCGTGGGCGCGGCAGAATTTTGCGGGCACGACGATGGGAGCGCGGGCACATGGCTGATCTCACCAAAACCGTTAAACCGCTGTCGGTCAGCCCGCTTAAATCCAGCCAGCCGCTGGGCGCGGCGCTGGCGTTTCTGGGGCTGGCGCGCGCCCTGCCCCTGATGCACGGTTCGCAGGGCTGCACCGCCTTTGGCAAGGTGTTTTTCGTGCGCCATTTCCGCGAGCCGATTCCCTTGCAGACCACGGCAATGGATCAGGTTTCCGCCATCATGGGCGCGGACGAAAATATCAGCGCGGCGCTTTGCACGCTGGCGGAAAAAAACCAGCCGGACATCATCGGTCTCGTCACGACCGGACTCTCCGAAACCCAGGGCACGGACATACACCGTACCCTGAAAATTTTTCGCGCCGAACACCCGCAATTTGATCATGTCACGATCGTGCCGGTGAATACGCCCGATTTTCTCGGCTGCCTGGAAACCGGCTTCGCGCTGGCGTTAGATGCCATCATCGAAACCCTGGTTCCAGAAACCCGGCACGTCGGTCGCCGCCCACGGCAGGTGAATGTGCTGGCGTCCAGTATGCTCACGCCGGGCGATGTGGAAACCATCAAGGAATGGATTGAAGCCTTCGGACTACGCCCGGTCGTGTTGCCCGATATTGCCGATTCGCTGGATGGGCATCTGGTGCCCGCCGAATACTCGTCCCTCACCCTGGGCGGCACACCCCGACCGGAAATTACCACGCTGGGCGAATCCATTGCCACGCTCAGCATCGGCAAATCGCTCGACAAGGCTGCGGACAGATTAAAGGCGCGTACCGGCGTGCCCGATTACCGTTTTGGCGGGCTGATGGGGCTGGAAGCCTGCGACGCCTTCACAAAAACGCTGGCAGAAATTTCCGGCGAACCCGTATCGGCAAAGCTGGAACGCCAACGCGACCAGCTTCAGGACGCGATGGTCGACAGCCATTTCATGCTCGGTTTCGCGCGTCTGGCGCTGGCGGCTGATCCCGATTTGCTCGCCATGCTCACCCGCTTTTTGCAAGGCGTGGGCGCAGAAATCGTCGCTGCCGTTTCGCCCGTGCGTGCCGAGACGCTCTCCGCGCTCAATATCGAGATTACCGTAGGTGATCTGGAAGACCTCGAACATCTGGCGCGTCGCCACGCGGCGGCGTTGGTCATCACCAATTCGCACGGTTCTGAAACCGCCCGCCGCCTGAACCTGCCCCTGCTGCGCGCCGGTTTCCCCCAATACGATCTGGTCGGCGGCCATGCCCGCGCCTGGGTCGGGTATCGCGGCACACGACAAGCCCTGTTCGACCTCGCCAATCTTTTGCAAGCCCAACATCATGACCCCGAACCTTATCGCTCCCTCTACTGGCAAGACAGCCCCCGCGCCCTTGAAGTCGGGGCGACGGCTGCGGCTCATCTGGTCTGCTGATACCGACATGCAGCCGCCCGTCCGCCTGAAACTCGCCTTTGCCTCGGATGACCGCCTGCGGGTGAATCAGCACTTCGGCTCGGCTACCGCCTTTGTCATGTACAACCTGACGCCGCAGGGCGCCACGGTCGACGGCTTTGGCGAATTTCCAGAAGAAGCGATGGACGGCAACGAAGACAAGCTGCTCGCCAAAGTGGATTTTCTCACTGGCTGCGACGCGGTCTTTGTGCTCGCCATCGGCGCTTCCGCCATCAAACAGTTGTTGGCGCGCGGCGTGCAGCCGATCCGGGTGGGCGAATCCGACCAGATTGAAGACCTGCTGCGCGACATTGGCATCGCCTTGAACGAAGGCGGCGTGCCCTGGATAGAACGTGCGCTGGCAACGCGGGAAAAATCCGCGCAACCCGACCGCTTCGCCGCGATGGAAGAAGAAGGCTGGGACGGCTGATGCAGACCGAAACGCTGGACACTCTGCGCGGCACGGTGCTTGCCCTCCACGACGGCAAGGCGACGGTGCGCCTGCATGTCGCGCCCGTCAGCGGCGGTTGCAACGCCTGCGCGCACGGCAGTTCCTGCGGCATCGGGCGGCTGGCTGCCTTGGGCAGAAGCGATGAAAACTTTAAGCGCGGCATACAACTGAATCTGGACGCCCCGGCGGGCATTCAGGCGGGCGATGAAGTCCATCTGCTCGCGCCGCCCGCCAGCCTGGCGCGGCTCGCCCTGCTCGGCTACTTCTTCCCCGCCATAGCCCTGTTGCTGGGCGCGGCGCTGGGGCAATCCTTTTATGGCAGCGATGGCATTACGGCGCTGTTTGCCATGTTCGCATTCCTGTTGGCGTTGGTCGTGGTGAGGTTGCTCACCGCCCGCCGCAGTTCGCTTTGTTCACTTTCCCTTTCTCACCCGGAGTTTTCTCATGAGCACTGAAACCGATCCCATTTTCAACACTGATTTCATTCAGGCAATGACGCGCCAGGTGCGCGCCCTCGATACCTACGGCACCCAAAACGGCTGGACGCCGGAGCAGATTCTCGAACCCTTCGTGCTGACCAAAGAAAAGCGCGCCGCCATTCCCTTGATCGGCGATCCCGACGACCTCATCATCGAACGGGTGAAATGCTTCTACAACGCCATCTCCGTGCTCATCGAAAAAGAATGCAATCTGCTCGCCGTGCCGCTGGTGCATCTCTCGCACGAAGGCTTTGGTCGCGCCCTGATTACCGTCGGCAAACTGGTGGTGGTCGACAAAACCCTGCGCGACGTGCATCGCTTCGGCTTTCCCAGCCTCTCCAAAATGAAAGACGAAGCTGACAAATTCCTCTCCGTCGCGCTGGAGCGCATCGGCGCCCATCCCGAAGTCGCGGGCTTGTAAAAACCATGACGGAAGAAGAACTCAAGGCGCTGGATAAAGAGGTGCGGAAATCAAAACGCATCGCCTCCGAATGGGCATCACAACTGCACGACCTGGTAGAAGACCGCCTGCCAGCGGGCTATCAGGAACTCCCCGCCATCGCCCAATCCACCTTCGACGCCTGCAAAGCCTGGGCGGACGCCAGCACCCGTCTGACGCTTGCCCAAAGCGGCACAACTTGAATAGCGAAATTTCATCCATCAGGAAAGGAGCATCACATGTCCCACATCACCGGATTAACCCTGGGCGGCATCACCTGGACACCCGAATTTGTCACCCGCATCAATCAGGACGATTGCATCGGCTGCGGTCGCTGCTACAAAGTCTGCCCCCGCGACGTGCTCGACCTCGTGGATAAAGTCACCGACGAAGACGACGACGATGACGACGGCGGCGACGCTCAGGTCATGACCTTGAAAAACGCCAACGACTGCATCGGCTGCGGCGCCTGTAATCGGGTCTGCCCGAAAAAATGCTACAGCTACGCGCCTTCGGCGGCGGTGGCGTGACTGGCGAAACGGTGAAATTCAAGGAGGTGGATTCACAAAGCAAACGTAGAACGGACATTTGCAGGGGTGGGTGAGCGCAGCATTATCCATGTCAAGCAATCGGGCGCGGCAGCAGGGCTTACGCGTCAAATGTTGGTCATCTCGCAGAATCGACCACCCCGTCCGCCTTCGGCGTCCACCCCTCCGATGGAGGGGAATTTTTCCAGCCTTCGTTTGGCGTATTTTCGTGTTTGGCGCGATTCCCCTGCAAAGAGAAAAACAGCTCAAACAAAGCCGCAACACATTCCCCTCCATTGGAGGGGTAGCAGGCGCA
>BNUD01000136.1 GCA_025997095.1 Betaproteobacteria bacterium
GAAAGTTTCCGCTTGCAGCGCCTCGCGGGCGGCGTGGCGCAGCAGACCTTCGGTGAAATCCATCATGCTGAAACGGGTGATGGGCAAGGCGTCCTTCGTCACCATTCAGGATTTGTCCGGTCGCATCCAGCTCTACGTCAGCCGCGATGGCGTGGGTGAAGACGTTTACGCCGACTTCAAGCGTTGGGACATCGGCGACATCGTGGGCGCGTCAGGCACGCTGATGAAAACCAAAACCGGCGAACTCTCGGTCAAGACGGGCGAATTCCGCCTGCTCTCAAAATCCCTGCGTCCCCTGCCGGACAAATTCCACGGGCTGACCGATGTGGAATTGAAATACCGCCAGCGTTACGTCGACCTCATCGTAAACGAAGAAACCCGCTTCACCTTCGCTGCCAGAAGCCGCATCGTCCAGAGCATCCGCAATTACATGTGCGGGCACGGCTTCATGGAAGTGGAAACCCCCATGCTGCACCCCATTCCCGGCGGCGCGACGGCGAAGCCCTTCGTCACGCACCACAACGCGCTGGACATGGACATGTTCCTGCGGATTGCGCCGGAACTTTACCTGAAGCGTCTGGTGGTCGGCGGCTTTGAAAAAGTGTTCGAGGTGAATCGCAATTTCAGAAACGAAGGGCTTTCCCCCCGCCACAATCCAGAATTCACGATGATGGAATTCTACGAAGCCTATGCCAATTACAAGAGTCTGATGGATTTCACCGAAGGTCTGCTGCGCCACGCCGCCCGCGAGGCGCTGCAAGCGGAAACTTTCGTCTATCAAGGCAGGGAACTGGATTTTTCCAAACCCTTCCAACGCCTCACCATCACGGGCGCGATTCAGAAATTCCATCCCGAATTCACCGACGCGGAGCTTGCCGAACCGGAATGGCTGAAAACGCAAATCAGGGCATTCGGCGAAAACGTCCTGCCCGGCGGTATCGGCGCGCTGCAACTGCAACTCTTTGAAGCCTCTGCCGAGAGCCAGCTTTGGGAACCGACCTTCATCATCGACTATCCGGTGGAAGTGTCTCCCCTGGCGCGCGCGTCCGACGCCAACCCGGAAATCACCGAGCGTTTTGAACTCTTTATCGCCGGACGCGAAATCGCCAACGGTTTTTCTGAACTCAACGACCCGGAAGACCAGGCGGAACGCTTTCAGGCGCAAGTCAAAGCCAAAGACGCAGGCGACGAAGAAGCCATGTACTACGACGCCGACTACATCCGCGCCCTGGAATTCGGCCTGCCTCCCACCGGCGGCTGCGGCATCGGCATCGACCGTCTGGTGATGCTCCTGACCGACAGCCCCGCCATTCGTGACGTGATTCTGTTCCCGCAGATGCGGCGGCAGGAATCAGAGGTCAGGTGACAGGTGGCAGGTGTCAGAGAAAAACCAGCGGGGGCAAATTTCCGCTGGTTTTTTTTGCGAGCTTGGAGTATTACTGTAAATATTGAAGTAATACAAAAAGGAGTGATGTCATGTCGACGACGCTGACCAGTAAGGGGCAAGTCACTATCCCCAAGCAAATTCGGGATGTATTGAATTTGGTGCCGGGCTGTCTGGTGGATTTCGCGGTTAATCTTGAAGGCGATGTTGTGATTCACAAGGCAGGCGCATTGCCCCATCGCAAGCCTGGCAAGCCAGACCGCTTTGAATCTGCCCGTGGCAAGGCGGATGTCAAATGGCGGACTGACGACCTGATGGCGCTACTGCGCGGTGAGGACTGATGCTGCTGGTGGATACCAACGTGCTGGTCGACATTCTGGAAAACGATCCGGAATGGGCGGACTGGTCAATTAAGCAACTGCGCGCGCAAGCGCAAGTTTATCGGTTGGTCATCAACCCGATTATCTATTCAGAATTGTCGCTGACCTTCTCGACGGTCGAGGCGCTGGACAACGCCATAGCGCAGTTGGGATTGGCGCTGCTTGAATTACCGCGTCCGGCGCTATTTCTGGCTGGCAAGGCTTTTGTTCGTTATCGTCGGCAAGGCGGTACAAAAAACAATGTGCTCGGCGATTTTTTCATTGGCGCACACGCGGCAGTATCAGGTTATCCAGTCTTGACCCGCGATACACGCCGCTATGCAACCTATTTTCCGAGCGTGAGACTCATCGCGCCAAGCCTTTCCGCATGATTTGAAATGAGCGCACAAAATGACCATTCACGCCGTAATCGACTTTGAAACCACCGGAATCTCCCCCGAATACGGAGCGCGCCCGACCGAGGTGGCGATTGTCCTCATCGACGAAGGCGAAATCATTGACCGTTTTCAGAGCCTGATGAATCCTGAAGTTCCCATCCCCTACGACATACAGGCGCTTACCGGTATCAGCAATGCCATGGTTCGTAATGCCCCCAAAGTTGAAACCGTAATGCGAAAAGCCGTTAAATTTGTGGGCGTTCATCCCTTCGTCGCCCACAACGCCAGCTTTGACAGCAAATTCTGGGATGCCGAACTCCGCAGAATCCATGCAAGGCGCAAACAGACTTTCGCCTGTTCCATGCTTCTGGCACGCCGAATTTTCCCCGAAGCGCCGAATCACAAATTGGGTACGCTCGTGCAAACCCTGGGCATCCCCGCGACAGGGCGTTTTCACCGCGCCCTGGCGGACGCCGAAGCAACCGCCTGTCTGCTGCAACACATCAAACAAGAACTCCAGCACCGCTTCAACCTTGAAGCCGTGAGCCACGAACTGCTGGTCGCAATACAATCCGCAAGTCGCCATCAGCTTGATGACTGCATTCGCCGACACCAGAGCATTAGCACATAATGAATTTACGTAGATGGTCGGAAAAGGCTTCTGAAGTGGCTACGTGAAACTCATCGGGGCAGCATCAGAGGACATGCTACGTGGATCGCCTTTGGATTGCTACCCGACAGGCATATTATTTCCGATTACACAGGATCAGGAAGGCGTCGACCCGGCCTCGGAGAGTGAGGATGACGATGAAGCCGACAGTTTGGGTGAAGATACAAGTGCAGGGAAGGCTGCCTTTTCCGAGGCCAGAGGTTGATGAGGGTGGTTTTCGGGGACACAAGCGAAGTCAGTCCCCTTGGGGAAGAAGCGCCTGAGTAAGCCGTTGTGGTGTTCATTGGAACCTCTTTGCCACGAAGCATAAGGGTCTCGAAAATGAAGCAGTCATCGTTGTCGATCTTCCTGCTCCGACGCAAGGTAGTCAGAATTCGGTATTGCATTATGTGGCGATGAGCCGTGCCAGGTCTGTACTCTCACTCATTCAAGAGCAAAGGTGATGGCATTCAATTCTTGATGTGCGGCATAATTGTCGGCATTTCCCATTCTTTTGATTATTAGAACAACACCATGAGCGCACCCGCAACCGCTGAATATAGTCTGACCCCATTCCTCGTCCTGTTGGCGGAGCGGGCGATTGTCGAGGCGGAGCGTATTGGGGCGGAGTATGCCGAGACGCTGGAAAACCTGAAGCGTGGGGAAGCCGCGCGGCAGGCGGAGCTGCGGCAGGAGCAGGCGGCGCGGGCGGCGCGTTTTGCGGATTTGCGGGCGCAGGCGGAACGTCTGGCGGCACGGTGTTTGCGCTTTTCCGGTCTGACGCGGCAGAAAGAAACGCTGCCGTTAGCGCCAGCCGGTCTGGAAGCTGCCGATGCGGCGGCGTGGGGCGCGTATGTGCTGCGGCTGGAAGCGGCGCTGGCGGATATGGAAACGCGGCTGGATGGCGAAACCGCCGAACAACAGATTCCTGCGAATGCCGAAAATGGCGATCGGCTGGATTTGCAAGCGACGCTGACCTTGTATCTTGCCCAACGTCAGGCAGAACAGAGCGCCGCCGAACGCGCCGCGTGGCGGGCAATGGTCGAACAAACGCTGGCGCGGCTGGATTTGCCGTCCGGTGAGCCGTTGCCAGTGCGGATCGAGGCATTGGCGCGGGCGGTCATTCTGGCGGAAACGGCGACACGCTCGGAATTGCTGGGCAATGAATTGCGGCGGGAAGTCCAGCTTTATCGCGCCGAAGTCGAACAGGGCAAACAGGATGCGGCGCTGGCTGCCGAGTGGTTGCAACGCTTCGCGGTCGCCAGCGAATTTGCGGCGAGTGATTCCGCAGTGAGCAAGGTTGACATGGCTTTGGTCGAGCGCCTGCAAGCGGTCGCCGCCGGTTTGCTGCCGCTGGATGCGGCGACGCGCCAAACCGCCTTGCGCCGCGTACAGGAAATCGACGCGGTATTGCAGACGCAAGCGCAAAAAGCCACCGCGCTGGTGTTGGCGCAATCCTTGCAGGATTTGGGTTATCAGGTCGAATCGGTGCACGAAACCCTGTTTGCCGAGGGGGGCATGGTGCATTTTCAACGTGCCGGCTGGGGCGGCTACTTTGTGCGGCTGCGGGTTAATGTCAAGGAAAAACATTTCAATTTCAACGTGGTACGTGC
>BNUD01000137.1 GCA_025997095.1 Betaproteobacteria bacterium
ATGATCCTGCGGTATCCGTTCTTCCAGCGTCCGATAACTGAACATCTCCCCCTGACTTATGTCTTGCCCACGCATTGATTGCTCCCGGTTCTCGAACGGGTTAATTATAACATATACATAATTGGGGTGGGGTTTTTCAACATCCTGATAGAGCACGTCGAGAATTTTCTTAGCTGCCTTTGCGGCAGTGAATACCGCTATGGGATTCGGTTCTGACCCATCGTATTTCTTAGCTGCCTTTGCGGCAGTGAATTCGCCGACCGAAGAAAAACGCTCGTCTATTGCTTTCTTAGCTGCCTTTGCGGCAGTGAATGGTACGAAAGGGGATTTTGGCGTTACTGAAATTTTCTTAGCTGCCTTTGCGGCAGTGAATGTGAGCGGCATCGGCGTAGCCGTGTTGGGTGTTTTCTTAGCTACCTTTGCGGCAGTGAATGCCGTACCTTGTCGTGTACTTCGTCTTTCAGCTTTCTTAGCTACCTTTGCGGCAGTGAATCTCCGAATGTACGAAATGCCTGGCGAAATACTTTTCTTAGCTACCTTTGCGGCAGTGAATTTGTTCTTCGGACAAACCTACATTAACGGTATTTTCTTAGCTGCCTTTGCGGCAGTGAATCGACTCGCGTTTCGTGAGCGTTTCACACTTGATTTCTTAGCTGCCTTTGCGGCAGTGAATGCGAAGCACGAGAACGAAGAGGTTCGGCAGGCTTTCTTAGCTGCCTTTGCGGCAGTGAATTTTTCCCACGTGTGAGCGCCTGCGGTTGTGTATTTCTTAGCTGCCTTTGCGGCAGTGAATCGTTTACTAACAGCGCGCTGGGCACGATTCTGTTTCTTAGCTGCCTTTGCGGCAGTGAATTGTGATTGTGCCGCCTATTCTGCTCACCAACTTTTCTTAGCTGCCTTTGCGGCAGTGAATTAACCTTTCAACGCCGTGAGCAGGAAACGATTTTTCTTAGCTGCCTTTGCGGCAGTGAATTGTAGGCATAGCCGTCCATCGGCGTGGAGAGTTTTCTTAGCTGCCTTTGCGGCAGTGAATGAAAAACCGTGCTGCAAGTCATCCTGCCAATTTTTCTTAGCTGCCTTTGCGGCAGTGAATATTTCCGTGACGCAAATGCCCGCTCACAAGGCTTTCTTAGCTGCCTTTGCGGCAGTGAATCAACAGTTTCGCGCCAGCACCTGCGGAACGTTTTTCTTAGCTACCTTTGCGGCAGTGAATCCACACGGACGGCACAGGCTCTGTTGTGGGCTTTTCTTAGCTACCTTTGCGGCAGTGAATACCTTATCGGAGAGTAATGCCCCGATCATCATTTTCTTAGCTACCTTTGCGGCAGTGAATTTACCGCAGCGCGACGAATCGGGAATTTTTACTTTCTTAGCTACCTTTGCGGCAGTGAATGTAGCGCCGATGGCGGCGAAGAGTTCCGGGTATTTCTTAGCTGCCTTTGCGGCAGTGAATGCGGACGTGGGCGATACCGAGCACGATTTTTTTTCTTAGCTACCTTTGCGGCAGTGAATCAACGGCGTTACCGGACACGTACTGCGTGACTTTTCTTAGCTACCTTTGCGGCAGTGAATGCGGGCGTGGTGCCTCGCGCGCGGGCTGGACTTTTCTTAGCTGCCTTTGCGGCAGTGAATCGCAAAACGCTGTCTGTTCATGGCGACAGAATTTTCTTAGCTGCCTTTGCGGCAGTGAATTTCGGAGCGGCGGGTTCTTTCGGTTGCCAGGCTTTCTTAGCTGCCTTTGCGGCAGTGAATTTCGTTCCGCACCACAGAGACACGCGCAAGGTTTTCTTAGCTGCCTTTGCGGCAGTGAATTATTCCCATGTCAATTGCACGTCGCGCGGCATTTTCTTAGCTGCCTTTGCGGCAGTGAATGTGTTTTCCAGCGCCGACCTCGCGGGGGTCAATTTCTTAGCTGCCTTTGCGGCAGTGAATGCGGCGGCGCGGCGAATCTGGCTGCGTCGGTTTTTCTTAGCTGCCTTTGCGGCAGTGAATGATGAGCAGGTCGATGAAATGTTTGCTTTGGGTTTCTTAGCTGCCTTTGCGGCAGTGAATAACGCCTTGATCTCCCAGGGCGACCACTGGACTTTCTTAGCTGCCTTTGCGGCAGTGAATGTTCGTATTGCGCGGGACGCCGGCTCCATGCTTTTCTTAGCTGCCTTTGCGGCAGTGAATGGCGGTGTCTGGTCTGGAGCGCCCATCAACACTTTCTTAGCTGCCTTTGCGGCAGTGAATCATCGCCATTCCCGCATGGCGTGGTTGCAGATTTTCTTAGCTGCCTTTGCGGCAGTGAATGTACCATGTCGCCGAAGGGGGGACAATCTGCGTTTCTTAGCTGCCTTTGCGGCAGTGAATTTCATAACTCCGCAAGAATTCATGCGCTACTTTTTCTTAGCTGCCTTTGCGGCAGTGAATCTTCTAACACCGCCTACGGAGCAAGCCTTGTGATTTCTTAGCTGCCTTTGCGGCAGTGAATATAAACCCCGATGGCTTTGAGATGCCCTATGTTTTCTTAGCTGCCTTTGCGGCAGTGAATCACGCCGGAACCAACAAGCTGGCTCTACCCGTTTTCTTAGCTGCCTTTGCGGCAGTGAATGAGGGGTGCGCGATGACGACCTTTGATCAACATTTCTTAGCTGCCTTTGCGGCAGTGAATGTTCATGGTCATCCGCACGGCGTCCGCATTCGTTTCTTAGCTGCCTTTGCGGCAGTGAATTGCCCAAAATCTTGACGCCATGGGGGAGCAGTTTTCTTAGCTGCCTTTGCGGCAGTGAATTTGATGAACGCGGATGAACCCGTGCTGGTGGATTTCTTAGCTGCCTTTGCGGCAGTGAATGCAAGCCTGGCCGCCTGGCCGCGCGAGCCGATTTTCTTAGCTGCCTTTGCGGCAGTGAATGGGAGCACCACGCCGCCGGTTTCCGCCATGACTTTCTTAGCTGCCTTTGCGGCAGTGAATTTCGACACGAAAACGACACCGGATGGCAAAACTTTCTTAGCTGCCTTTGCGGCAGTGAATGGACGGCTATTTCACGGCGGGCATCGTGGAGTTTTCTTAGCTGCCTTTGCGGCAGTGAATCGCCCATTCTGTGGCGTATTCCCAGGTTAATTTTTCTTAGCTGCCTTTGCGGCAGTGAATTAAGCACGTCCCTGACGGCGTTGACCGCTATGTTTCTTAGCTGCCTTTGCGGCAGTGAATGCGAAGGCGTCGCCCGTGGCGATTAATGTGTCTTTCTTAGCTGCCTTTGCGGCAGTGAATGCGCGATCCACCCCGCCGCCCCAATCGCGGTTTTTCTTAGCTGCCTTTGCGGCAGTGAATAAGGCTCAAGCGTCTGTAACCGATTGTCTCACAAAGTAAAACCGGTTACAGGCGTCTTTTACCCCTTTCCCAAGGGGGCTACATAACTGATTGAATTGTTAAAGAATTTTCCCCCTCCGACAAAAAGGGTCAGAACCAGGGGATGGTGGCTTGCTGACTCAGACCATAACTGTTGAAAACCCCATCCACCGGCGAGGTCTGTAGTTCGCCGTGCTGGATGAACAGACGGAAGTGTTGCCCGGTGCTTTGGCTGCGCAGTTGCAGGTAGGGCAAGGCAAGGGTTTTTGCGGCGCTGTCGGGGATGCGTTCCCGGGCTTCTTCTTCGCTCAGGCCGTGGCGGCGAATTTGTCGGCGGCGTAGGCGATCGGAGCTGCTTTTGGTTTGCACGCGGCGCACAGCGCGGAATTGGATTTTGGTGGGCACGGGGTGTTTTTCGCCCAAGCTCAAGTAGTCGTGCAGGCCGTTCAGCCAGGGGCGTGCCATCAGTGCATCAAGGGCAGCGGCGGTGCCGTGCAGGCGCAGGTGTTCGCCTAGCCCAATCGGGCTCTTGTCGATCTGGGGGAAGCTGACGCCAATGTTCTGGGTTGCCAGCGCGACCAGGACGCTGTGCAGCTTTGCAAACAGTGTCGCCATCAGGTGTGTGCCGGGAAGTTCAGGGTCGGGTCTCAGGTGAATGTCGAGATAGTGATCCATGGTCGTTACTCTTTTTCGCCAAAGACGCCACCCCGGATCAGGTTGGCGATAACAAAGTGCTGTTGTTCGCTGCTCGGGACTTGATTCCTGAGCACCCAGTTGTCCAGCAGGGTGTAGAAGTCCTGCTTTTGTTTGGGCTGGCGGTATGCTTTGCCTCTTGAGGTGACCGAGCCATAAGGCTCAATAGCGATCGGCC
>BNUD01000138.1 GCA_025997095.1 Betaproteobacteria bacterium
ATGTGCAAATCCACCACCTTGTGGTCGGGGTGGGATTCGATGGCGGCAATGATGTCTTTTTCCAGTTCGGAGTGTTCTTCCGCGTCCAGCAGGGCGCGGCTGGCGCTGGGGCTGGCGGTTTTCGCCTACCGCTATGCCAGAAGGCAATCCGGCAACGCCCGTTTCACCTTCGGCACCGGCAAAGTCAGCGCCCTGGGCGGTTACACCAGCGCCCTGTTCCTCGCGCTGGTCGCCGCGTTAATGGTCTGGGAATCGTTGCAACGCCTCTGGCATCCCGTGACCGTCGCCTACAACGAAGCGCTCATGGTGACGATTGCGGGCTTGCTCGTGAATCTGGTTTCCGTCTGGTTGCTGCGGGATGACCCGCATGAACATTCACATGAACATCCGCACGAACACGAACACGGGGAACACGAAGCAACGCCAGACCACAACCTGCAAGGCGCGTTCATGCACGTTCTGGCGGACTTGCTCACTTCCGTCCTCGCCATCATCGCCCTGACGGGCGGGCAACATCTGGGCTGGACGACGCTTGACCCTTTCATGGGCATCATCGGCGCGGGCATCATTCTCTATTGGGCAAAGGGACTCATCACCAGCGCCAGCCGCGCCCTGCTGGACGCGGAAGAACACTCCGAACTGGAAAAAGACATCATTGCCGCCATCGAATCCCACCCCGACCACAAGGTGGTGGATTTGCACATCTGGCGTCTGAGCGCGACCGCGCAGGGCTGCATCATCTCCATCCTGACGCACCGCCCCGAACCGCTGGCAAGCTACAAAAACCTGATTGCCGCCTTCCCCGGCATCGGACATGTGACGGTAGAAATCAACCGCTGCGACTGCCCGACGCCGTTGTAAACGGCGCCAGAAAGCAGGGCGATTGCTTGAATCCCCCCTCGCCCCTTGTGGGAGAGGGGTTATGGTTCAGCATGTTCCGGCGTTATTTCGCGCTGAACCGTTGCAAATGGGTGAGCGGCGCTTTCCGGGAGCGATGGCGTCCTCGCCATCGTGCGACGGCGAGACGCCGTCGCTCCCATCCAGCGCATCAAAATACGTCGAAGACCGGAAGGTGCGTCACTTCGCACCGAACCACCCCGTCAGGCTTCGCCTGCCACCCCTCCGATGGAGGGGAATGTGTTGCGGCTTCGTTTGACCTGTTTTTCTTCTTTGCAGGGAAATCGTCCCAAGCACGAAAACAAGCCAAACGAAGGCGAGAAAAATTCCCCTTCATCGGAGGGGTGCCCCGCAGGGGTGGGGTGGTTGATTCTACGAGATGAGCCTTGGCGCCGTGCCCGAATGCCTGACAGGGCGCACAGTTCTACAGATGTTGGCGCTACGCTTACTTGAGTTTATCGAGGGCTGCCTGGGCTTTGGCGAGGTTGCCTTTTGCTTTTTCGGCGTAGGCAGGACTGGATTTTTCCCAAACTTCCAGAGCCAGACGACAGGCGGTGACCGCTTCTTGCAGGGTGCGCGGGTTGCCTTCGCGCTCGCCCAGGACGCGAAGCGCATTGCCAAGATTGTTCTGCGTTATCGCCCAATTCATCGGAGCTTGGGCGCGGGGATAAACCTCCTGCGCGGCACGATAGGCGGCGACCGCTTCTTGCAGGGTGTTCGGGTTGCCTTCGAGTTCGCCCAAGGCTTGAAGCGCATTGCCAAGATTATTCTGCGTCATCGCCCAATCCATCGGGGCTTGGGCGCGGGTTTTGACCTCCAGCGTGGCGCGATAGGCGGCGACCGCTTCTTGCAGGGTATGCGGGTTGCCTTCGTGCTCGCCCAGGGTTTGAAGCACATTACCAAGATTGTTCTGTGTCATCGCCCAGTCCATCGGGACTTGGGCGCGGGTATAAACCTCCAGCGCGGCGCGAAAAGCGGCGACCGATTCTTGCAGGGTACGCGGGTTGCCTTCGTGCTTGCCCAAGGCTTGAAGCACATTACCAAGATTGTTCTGCGTCATCGCCCAATCCATCGGGGCTTGGTCGCGGGTTCCGACCTCCAGCACGGCGCGAAAGGCGGCGACCGCTTCTTGCAGGATACGCGGATTGCCTTCGAGTTCGCCCAAGATGCGAAGCGCATTGCCAAGATTGTTCTGCGTCGTCGCCCAATCCATCGGGGCTTGGTCGCGGGTTCTGACCTCCAGCGCGGCGCGATAGGCGGTGATCGCTTCTTGCAGGATACGCGGGTTGCCGTCGCGCTTGCCCAAGGCTTGAAACACAGCGCCAAGATTGTTCTGCGTCGTCGCCCAAGCTATCGGGACTTGGTCGCGGGTTCTGACCTCCAGTACGGCGCGAAAGGCGGCGACCGCTTCTTGCAGGGTGTGCGGGTTGCCTTCGAGTTCGCCCAAGATGCTAAGCACAGCGCCAAGATTGTTTTGTGTCATCGCCCAATCCATCGGGACTTGGGCGCGGGTATAAACCTCCAGCGCGGCGCGATAGGCGACGACCGCTTCTTGCAGGGTGCGCGGGTTGCCTTCGAGTTTGCCCAGGACTTGAAGCACATTGCCAAGATTGTTCTGCGTCATCGCCCAATCCATCGGAGCTTGGGCGTGGGTTCTGACCTCCAGCGCGGCGCGACAGGCGGCGACCGCTTCTTGCAGAGTGCGCGGGTTGCCTTCGAGTTTGCCCAGGACTTGAAGCACATTGCCAAGATTGTTCTGTGTCATCGCCCAATCCATCGGGACTTGGGTGCGGGTTCTGACCTCCAGCGCGGCGCGATAGGCGGCGACCGCTTCTTGCAGGGTGCGTGGGTTGCCTTCGAGTTCACCCAAGGCTTGAAGCGCATTGCCAAGATTGTTCTGCGTCGTCGCCCAATCCATCGGGGCTTGGGCGCGGGTATAAACCTCCAGCGCGGCGCGATAGGCGCTGACCGCTTCTTGCAGGGTGCGCGAGTTGCCTTCGCGCTCACCCAGGACGCGAAGCGCAACGCCAAGATTGTGCTGCGTCTGTGCCCATTTTTCCGCTTCGTTCTCCTTGCTGATTTCCCGCAGAACGCCCCGGTAACGCTCGATGGTTTCCAGGAGCGCGCCTTTGTCTCCACCCGTTGGGGCTGTCACGATTTGCGCTTGCGCGGGATGCCCGGCGGACTCGGACGTTCCCTCCCCGGCAAGCAGCCCATTGAAACTCGAGGCAATGGCGATCATCAAGGTGACAGCAACCCTCGCTGCCGCAATCTTGTGTTCGCTACGCCACGTAACGAAAGACGCTAACGCTTTTTTTATCCAGTTCATGATTACCGGGCATGTGGTGGTCAAGAAGTCGCCACTTTACCGCAATAACGAGCGCAGCAAGCAGCCGGGCGGCAGCGGGTTTCGACGAAGCGAAGCGACGGCAAAAGCGAAGCGCCTTCCGCCATTCGGTGCTTCATCGCGCACCATCGCGCATTTGTCGACGCTTGGCGGTCGTGCGCGAACACAGGTTTGATGGTGGAGAACGCTGCGCTCATCCACCCTGCATGTCCGCGCTACGCTTGCTGGGAGCGCCGGCGTCCCCGTCGGCGGGGACGCCGGCGCTCCCAGGTTGATTTGTCAGCAGTCGCTGCGCTATGCCGCCGTTTCGTCATGGATGAATTGATAAACCAACGCGCCAAGAATGCCGCCGACGATGGGGGCGAGCCAGAACAGCCACAATTGCGCGATTGCCCAATCGCCCGCATAAAGGGCGACAGCGGTGCTGCGGGCGGGGTTCACCGAGGTGTTGGTGACGGGAATGGAAATCAGGTGAATCAGCGTCAGACACAAGCCGATGGCGATGGGCGCGAATCCCGCTGGCGCTTTTTTGTCGGTCGCGCCGAGGATGACGAACAGAAAGAACGCCGTCAGCGCAATTTCGCATACCAGCGCGGCGTGGAGCGAATAGCCGCCGGGGGAATGTTGACCATAACCATTCGAGGCAAACCCGTCCGCAAGGTCAAACCCCGCTTTGCCGCTGGCAATCAGGTACAGCACGCCGCCCGCCGCAATCCCGCCCAAAACCTGCGCGACGATGTAGGGCAGCAGTTCCTTGCCCGCAAAGCGTTTCGCCACAAACAGCCCGATGGAAACCGCCGGATTGAGATGGCAGCCGGAAATGTGCCCGATGGCATAAGCCATGGTCAACACCGTCAACCCGAACGCCAGCGAAACCCCCACAAAGCCGATACCCAGCGACGGAAAGTTCGCCGCCAGCACCGCGCTGCCACAACCGCCCAAAACCAGCCAGAACG
>BNUD01000139.1 GCA_025997095.1 Betaproteobacteria bacterium
CCACCACAATGTTACCGACATGGTGGTGGATGTTGCGGGGATCGTCGTACTGGGTGGTCAGCGCGTGCCAGTCCGCCACGAAAAAAAGGCAGGGATATTCATGCTGGAGCTTGACCCAGTTGGTCAGCACCCCGTGATAATGCCCCAAATGCAACGCCCCCGTGGGGCGCATACCGGAAACGACTCGTTCTGCGTACATGATTTTTTTCGTTCAAAAAAACTGAAAAATGGATTGGAGCAGCCCTAAACAGGCATTCAGCAAGGGCAGCAAAATGGCGCTTAATAAACTGTTCCCGCGCAATCCCAGCCAGCTTGCGGGAATGAACAGCAGCGCGAGGATGATCAACATGCCGTAGCGTTCAAGCTGTGCATAGGGTATCGCCCAACGCATCGGCAACAGGCTCGTCACGATGCGGGCGATACCCTATGCACAGCTTGAACGCTACGGCAACAGGCTCGTCACGATGCGCCCGCCATCCAGGGGCGGCACGGGCAGCAGATTCAAGAGCATCAGCGTCAGGTTGATGATGACGCCAAAGGAACACATGCTCATCATCGCCGCGCCATAAGGAAAAGCGGGCGGATTCGGCAGATTGAAAAGCAGGAACGCCCAGAGTAACGCCATGAGCAAATTGGAGAACGGTCCTGCGGCGGCAACCCAGAGCATGTCCTGCTTGGGATGGCGCAGACGACCGAAATTCACCGGCACCGGCTTGGCGTAGCCGAAGGCAAACGCGCCGCCGGAAATCAACAGCAGCAACCCCGGCATCAGGATTGTCCCGAACAAATCAATATGTTTGACGGGATTCAGGGTAATCCGCCCCGCCTGGGCAGCGGTCGGGTCGCCAAAATAACGCGCCACATAGCCATGCGCCGCTTCGTGCAGGGTGATGCCAAAAATCATCGGTATCGCCGCGACCGCAATGGTGGCAATCATGTCGTTCATATCAAAATCCAAAAGGAGAAAGCGCCCCTCGACCGGCGCGCACCAACACTGGAGCGGCATCGGTCAGGTCGATGACCGTCGTGGGTTCCGCGCCGCAATGCCCGCCGTCCAGCACAAGTTCAATGCGACCTTCCAGCGCCTCCTGAATCTGCCAGCCTTCGGTCAGCGGCTCGTCTTCACCCGGCAAGAGCAGCGTAGAAGTCAGCATCGGCTCGCCCAATTCCGCCAGCAACGCCTGCGCGACCGGATGATCGGGGACGCGCAGCCCGATGGTTTTGCGCTTCGGATGCATCACCCGACGCGGCAATTCCTTGGTGGCTTCGAGAATAAAAACATAACTGCCCGGCGTGGTCGATTTCAGCAGCCGATACTGGCTGTTATCCACGCGGGCATATTTGGCAAGGTCGGAAAGGTCACGACACATCAGGGTCAAGTGATGGCGCTCGTCGATTTCGCGGATCAAGCGCAACCTGTCCAGCGCCTCCTTGTCCCCCAGGTGGCAACCCAGCGCGTAACAGGAATCCGTCGGGAAGGCGATCACCGCGCCATCGCGCAATAATTCCCCCGCCCGCGCCAGAGAACGCGGCTGCGGGTTTTCAGTATTGACCGTCAATAATTGCGTCATGCCTATCCAATATCCCGGTTAATAACCCAACAAACGCCAAACCGGTTTCAAATCTTCCGGCAACGGCGCGAACGCCCCCAGATCGGGACGCCCGGTTTCAACGCCATGAAAATCAGAACCCTGCGAAGCATGAAAACCAAACCTTCGCGCCTCACGCGCGAAATGCCGCGCATGGTCAGGCGTGTGGCTGCCGCAGGAAACTTCAATCGCCGCGCCGCCCAAATCCTTGAACTCCGCAAAAAACCGCCGCGTCTGCCCGCCGGACATCCGGTAACGCCCCGGATGCGCCACCACCGCCACGCCATCCGCCGCCCGAATCCAGCCCACCGCCTCGTCCAGACTCGCCCAACGATGCTGCACATAACCCGGCTTGCCCGGCGTCAGATAATGCTCGAAGACCTCGCCCTTGTCCTTGAACAAACCGAGTTCCACCAGATAGCGCGCAAAATGGGCGCGCGAAATCTGTTCCGGCGTTTCCGTATATTTCAATGCCCCTGCCAGAGCATCGGGAATCCCGATGGCAGCCAGCGCGTCGCTCATCCGCCTGGCGCGTTGAAGACGCCCGCCGCGTAAAACATCCAGCCCCGCCCGCAGCCCTGAATGCGTGGCGTCGAACCCCAGCCCGACAATATGAATCGGCACGTCTTCCCAGACAATGGAAATCTCCACGCCATGAATCAGCCGCACCCCCGCCGCCTCCGCCGCCGCCCGCGCCGCATCCAGTCCGGCAAGCGTATCGTGGTCGGTCAACGCCCAATGACTGACCCCTCGCGCCCCCGCCCGCGCCGCCACATGAGCAGGCGACAACAAGCCATCGGAAGCCGTGGAATGTGAGTGCAAATCAAAGAGAGTGGACACGAAGCGCGAAAACAGGGGAATGTGAAGCGTCAGAGTTTAACACATCCCCACGCAACGCCATTTTGCCGCCCGATACCCGCGCAGGGCAATCGCATGAATGCCATTATCCTAGAACTGATCGAATAGTCATTTACAATCATGAAGTTAGCTCAAACGCTGTTCACCCACGCTGAATTTGTGTAGTTTTCTGTCTTTTTGGGGTGCGCGATGAAGACAAAAAAAGGGTTGCGGCTGACAGACGTATTTGTGTCCATGACCGACCCACGGCAAACGAAGAAGATTCGCTGCGATCTGGTCGAAACGCTGGTGATTGCCGTTAGTGGCGCTCTGTCGGGAGCGGACACTTTCGTGGAAATTGAAGCTTGGGCGAACGAGAAATCGGACTGGTTTCGCCAGTACATCAAGCTTGAAAACGGCATTCCGCCGCATGATACTTTTGCGTACTCACGATTGATGCGATGGGGACGCAATCCGATATTATTCCGATTCGCATTAGAAGCGATACTTTGTCGACTTTGCCTTGCCGTGCAATAGCACTGTCTTCGGGCAGTCTTCGCGTCTCGCTTCTAATGCGAATCGGAATGACACAAGCCATCCGGGACAGGCGGACAGACTACGTACTGGCGATAAAGGACAATCAAACCACGTTAGCTGAAGTCATGCGCGACTTCTTCAAGCAGTAGAAGGCAAGCGATGCGACCCGAACGTCCCGAATAAACCAATCAGAATCAACGTCAGCAGAAGGAACAAGGGCATCAGCAGGATGATTTTCAGTGCTTTTTTCATGTTACTTTACGAACGTCACCACTGGCAAGGGAGGTGGCAACTTTCCATCCTCTGACGGCAAAGGCCATGTATCACCGAATTTTATATCGACATAATCACCTTCCCAAGGCTCTTTTAATCCCGCAAAAGTAGCCCAACCTTTTCGCCAAAGCGCATCCGGATCGCCAACCTTCCAGTCGACATATGACGCGCTGTCAATGTTATCCACCCTTGCCTGTTGCAGGATTTTCCCCGTCTTTTTATCCACAAGAATAACAATCCCTGGCCCAAATCCACCATCACCCGGCATCGTGGGAGTCAACTTCTCAAACAGACTTTTTGTCGAATGACCCGTTACCTTGAAACGACCATCTGGACTCTCGGATGTCCATCTCCCTTTTTCCTCTGCCGAGGGTATCCTGAAGTACGTACCCCAAATATCAAGGCACACAACAATCAGAATCAACGCCAACAAAAGGAACAAGGGCGTCAACAGGACGATTTTCAGTGCTTTTTTCATAATAACAGCCTCCTCATTGTGATAAAATTCAAACGTGTCGGTCACATACGTGCCGTCCTCATTCTTGATGATTTTGATGCCCGAGAACACCAGAAAATCTCCCCCCTTGCCGTTTCCATACTTTTTGCGCCACTCCCGGAAATCCGCGTTATTGACGTAATAGTAATCCTTCTCAGAGTTCTTGGACGCATCTGGTTTCTTGCAATTCCAATAACCCAATGGCTGTGAAGCCCAAGTCTTCAGATTCAATAAACGCATTCAAAAAGCTCCCGACGCCATGATTTTTTGATAGAGAAAATAGCCGAGAAAGGCAAAGGTGCAAGGAAAAATGAAAATCACCAATGGCCCCAGCATTTTTACGGGCGCTTCAAACGCTTTCTTT
>BNUD01000140.1 GCA_025997095.1 Betaproteobacteria bacterium
GCCTGCGGCTTGCGCCTTGCGGCTCTTGTGGTACGCCATGCCAGTGCCTGCGGGAATCAGGCGGCCGACGATGACGTTTTCCTTCAAGCCTCTGAGTTCGTCACGTTTGCCCATGATGGCGGCTTCGGTGAGAACTCTGGTGGTTTCCTGGAAGGACGCCGCCGAGATGAAGGAATCGGTCGACAACGATGCCTTGGTGATACCCAGGAGCACATGCTCGTAGGTGGCGGGCAGTTTGCCTGCGGCTTGCAGACGGTCGTTTTCCGCCAGCACTTCGGCGCGTTCGACCTGCTCGCTCTTGATGAAACGGCTGTCGCCCGGTTCGAGGATGGCGACGCGACGCAACATCTGACGCACGATGACTTCGATGTGCTTGTCATTGATTTTCACGCCTTGCAGACGATACACATCCTGCACTTCGTCGGTGATGTAGCGCGCCAGTTCCTCAACCCCCTTCAAACGCAGGATGTCGTGCGGGTCCTGTTCGCCTTCGACAATGATTTCGCCCTTGTTCACCAACTGACCATCATGGATGAGCACATGGCGATCCTTGGAAATCAGGTATTCGTTCGGTTCGCCGCCCAGTCCGGTAATGACGAGGCGTTGCTTGCCCTTGGTTTCCTTGCCGAAGGAAACCGTGCCGGTGACTTCCGCCAGAATGCTGGCTTCCTTGGGGGTGCGGGCTTCAAAGAGTTCGGCAACGCGCGGCAGACCGCCGGTAATGTCGCGGGTCTTGGCGGATTCGACCGGAATCTTGGCGAGGATGTCGCCTTCGTGCACTTCCTGCCCATCCTGCACGGAGATGATGGAACCCACCAGAAAAGCGATGGAAACCGCCTGTTCGGAACCTGCCACGCGCACTTCTTCGCCCTTGGCATCCAGCAGCTTCACGACCGGGCGCAGACCGCTCTTTGCCTTGCTCTTGCTGCCGGTCGTCCCCTTGGCGTCAATCACCACCAGCGTGGAAAGACCGGTCACTTCGTCGATTTGCTTGGCGACGGTCACGCCTTCTTCGACGTTCTCGAATTTCACCGTCCCCGCGTATTCGGTGACGATGGGGCGGGTGTGCGGATCCCAGGTTGCCAGTTTCGAGCCGGCTTTGAGGATGTCGCCATCCGAGGGCAGCAGGGTCGCGCCGTAGGGCACTTTATGGCGTTCGCGTTCGCGTCCGGCATCATCGGCGATGATGATTTCGCTGGAACGGGAAATGACGATTTTTTCGCCCTTGGCGTTGGTGACATAGCGCACACCGGTGGTGTAGCGCGCCACGCCTGCCGATTTCGATTCGATTTCAGAAATCGCCGCCGCCCGCGATGCCGCGCCGCCGACGTGGAAGGTACGCATGGTGAGCTGCGTGCCGGGTTCGCCGATGGATTGCGCGGCGATGACGCCAATGGCTTCGCCGACATTGACGAGATAGCCGCGCCCCAGGTCGCGCCCGTAGCACTTGGCGCACAGACCGTAGCGGGTGTCGCAGGTCAGCGGGGTGCGGACTTTCACTTCGTCGATGCCCAGATGGTCGATGAGTTCCACCGAGTCTTCGGTGAGCAGGGTGCCCGCGAAAATCACGGTTTCCTGACTTTCCGGGTCGACCAGATCGTCGGTCACCACGCGACCGAGAATACGCTCGCGCAAGGGTTCGATGACTTCGCCGCCTTCAACCAGCGCGCGCACGGTGTAGCCGTTGCGGGTGCCGCAGTCGTCTTCGGTGATCACCAAATCCTGCGTCACATCCACCAGGCGACGGGTGAGGTAGCCGGAGTTTGCCGTCTTCAACGCCGTATCCGCCAGACCCTTACGCGCGCCGTGGGTGGAGATGAAGTACTGCAACACGTTCAGACCTTCGCGGAAGTTGGTCGTGATGGGGGTTTCGATGATGGAGCCGTCCGGCTTCGCCATCAGACCGCGCATCCCCGCCAACTGGCGAATCTGGGCGGCGGAACCGCGCGCGCCGGAATCCGCCATCATGTAGATGGAGTTGAAGGAATCCTGTTCGACTTCCTTGCCGTGGCGGTCGATGACTTTTTCCTTGGACAACTGCGCCATCATCGCCTTGGCAACGTCATCGCCGGTACGCCCCCAGATGTCCACCACTTTGTTGTAGCGTTCGCCGCCCGTGACCAGACCATCGGTGTATTGCTTTTCGATTTCTTTCACTTCGGCTTCGGCGGCGGCGATGATCTCCTGTTTCTGCGGCGGCACCTGCATGTCGTCGGAACAGAAGGAAATACCGGCACGGGTTGCCAGCGCGTAACCGTTTTGCATCAGTTTATCCGCGAAGATGACGGTTTCACGCAGACCGCAGCGGCGAAAAGATTCGTCGATCAGCTTGGAGATTTCTTTTTTCTTTAACGCCTTGTCGATGCTCTTGAAGGGCAGACCGCGCGGCAGAATCTTGGACAGCAGGGCGCGACCGACGGTGGTTTCGGTACGCACCTGTTTTTCCTGCCATTCGCCCTCGCTCGCTCCGGCTTCAAAAACGGGGAGGCGCACCGAGATGAGGGAGTGCAATTCCACTTCTTTAGCCGCCAGCGCCCGTTCCATTTCAGCGAGGTCAGCGAAGACCATGCCTTCGCCTTTGGCGTTGATGCGTTCGCGGGTGGCGTAATAAAGCCCCAGCACAATATCCTGCGAAGGCACGATGATGGGCGCGCCGTTGGCGGGCGACAGCACGTTGTTGGAGGCCAGCATCAGGGTACGGGCTTCCATCTGCGCTTCCAGCGACAGGGGAACGTGAACCGCCATCTGGTCGCCGTCGAAGTCGGCGTTAAATGCGGAACAGACCAGCGGGTGCAGTTGAATCGCCTTGCCTTCAATCAGGGTCGGCTCAAACGCCTGAATCCCCAGACGGTGCAGGGTCGGCGCGCGGTTCAACATCACCGGATGTTCGCGGATGACATCTTCGAGAATATCCCAGACCACGGATTCCTGATTTTCCACCATCTTCTTGGCTTGCTTGATGGTGGTCGCGTAACCCAACACTTCCAGCTTGTGGAAGATGAAGGGCTTGAAGAGTTCCAGCGCCATCAGCTTGGGCAGACCGCACTGGTGCAGCTTCAACTGCGGCCCCACCACAATCACGGAACGACCGGAGTAGTCGACGCGCTTGCCCAGCAGGTTTTGACGGAAGCGACCGCCCTTGCCCTTGATCATGTCCGCCAACGATTTCAGCGGACGCTTGTTGGCGCCGGTCATGGCTTTGCCGCGACGACCGTTATCCAGCAGGGAATCCACGGCTTCCTGCAACATGCGCTTTTCGTTGCGCACGATGATGTCAGGCGCTTTCAGTTCCAGAAGGCGTTTCAAGCGGTTGTTGCGGTTGATCACGCGGCGGTAGAGGTCGTTCAGATCAGACGTGGCAAAGCGACCGCCATCCAGCGGCACCAGCGGACGCAGGTCGGGCGGCAGCACGGGCAGCACTTCCAGCACCATCCAGTCGGGCTTGATGCCGGATTTCTGGAAGGCTTCCAGCACTTTCAGACGCTTGGCGAGTTTCTTGTTTTTGCTCTCGGAAGTGGTGGTTTCCAGTTCAGCGTGCAGACGCTCGGCTTCGCCGTCGAGGTCAAGATTTTTCAGGAGTTCGCGCACGCCTTCCGCCCCCATCAGGGCGGAGAATTCGTCACCGTGCTTTTCCATCATCTCGATGTATTGCTCTTCGGTGAGCAACTGCCCGCGTTGCAGGTCGGAGACCATGCCGGGTTCGACCACCACGAAGGCTTCAAAATACAAGACCCGCTCGATGTCGCGCAGGGTCATGTCGAGCACCATGCCAAGACGGCTGGGCAGCGATTTCAAAAACCAGATGTGGGCGACCGGAGACGCGAGTTCGATGTGCCCCATGCGTTCACGGCGCACCTTGGCGAGCGTGACTTCGACGCCGCACTTCTCGCAAATCACGCCTGAAGCATCGCGGCGTG
>BNUD01000141.1 GCA_025997095.1 Betaproteobacteria bacterium
GCGTCCGATAACTGAACATCTCCCCCTGACTTATGTCTTGCCCACGCATTGATTGCTCCCGGTTCTCGAATGGGTTAATTATAACATATACATAATTGGGGCGGGGTTTTTCAACATCCTGTTAATGCTCATTCAGTTTGAATTCGTTGTCTTCAAACCCGACCCTTAATCCCCCCTCGCAATCACGCTGACCGGGTTCGTAAAAACATAAACGCGCGGACGCGCCGCGTTTGAAGAGTCCATAAGAAGGATTGGCAGAGGATGCGTGCATTTGCGCCTTGATATTCGCCATATCCCGGCAGAGATAGGAAGCATGGTCAAAAACAGAAACCGATTCCGGTTTTCTGGAAAGTATGAATTGCCGATCTTCCAATGTTATTTGGGATAACAGCCTTTCTCCATCTTGCGCCGCACAGGCTTGCTCGATACGCTGAAACAAGCCGTCAACGCAGGCGCTGGACAAAGGCCTTGCGTTTTCTTTTGCAATATCTCCAGATTCATTGAGCAGAGGATTTTCGCAAGGTAAAGACACCGCCGTTTGACTGCTCGATGCACCGACATCCGTCGAGACGGGGGCGTTTTCATTGGTCGATGTGCCGACATCTGTCGAGGCAGGTGCGTTTTCACGAGAACACGCCCCCAGCAAAAGCAGTAATGCAAGAAAAACCAGTTTTTTCATGGTGAAACTCCTTTCAGTTTTAGGTATTAGTCATGAGAATTTTTGTCAAGCTCCGGCGGTTGCGCCGTCGCATTCTGATCTGTCTTCTGTCCTCCGTCCTCCGTCCTCTGACGCGGCAAATCGTCATCCATCAAAATCCGAAATCCCGGTCCTTCCAGATCGTCGAATTGCCCGCCGCGTACAGAACGCCAGAAAATCACGGCGATGACGAAGACGAGGACGACCGAGAAGGGGATGAGCAGGTAGAGGCTTTCCATCAGGATTCCTTGGTTTGCGTTTTTTGAATCCGCAGCGCATTCAGGACGACCAGCAACGAACTGGCGGACATGCCGATGCCCGCCGCCCAGGGGGGAACAAGACCGACGATGGCGAGCGGCAGGGCGAGGATATTGTAGAGGAACGCCCAGGTGAGATTCTGGCGAATGACGGCGAGGGTGAAGCGGCTTTTTTGTATACCGGCGCGCAGGTGTTCGAGGTTTTCGGAGAGCAGCACCAGATCGGCCTGGGTGCGCGCCAGTTGCGCGCCGGAACCCATGGCGATGGAAACCTGCGCCTGCGCCAGCACGGGCGCGTCGTTTACGCCGTCGCCCACCATCGCCACGATGGCGCCTTCGGCTTGCAAGGTTTTTACGGCATCGCGTTTGGCTTGCGGCGACATGGCGCCCTGCACCGCGTCCATGCCAAGCTCCGCCGCCACCCGTTCGGCGACGGGCGTGGCGTCGCCGGACATCAGCAGGGTGCGACAGCCGGAGGCTTGCAGGTCGGCAATCAGGGCTTTCGCTTCCGGGCGGAGGTCGTCGCCCAGGCGGAAAAACGCCAGCACGCTCGCCTCGTCGCCCAACGCCAATACGGTATCGCCTGCCGCCTGCCACGCTTGCCAATCGCCAGAACCGGCGGGGGCGGAATGCGCGAAGACGTAATCGGGACGCCCGATGTACAGCCTGCGCCCCGCGATTTCACCCGAGATGCCCTGTCCGGTTTCGGCTTGCGCGTCCTTGACCTGCGCCAATGTCGCCTCTGGATAGCGTTCATGCGCCGCCCGTTTCAAGGCTTGTGCCAGCGGGTGTTCGGAAGCCTGCTCCAGACTTGCCGCCAGAATCAATGCCTGTTCCCCGGCGTCGCTCGCGCTGATGTCCAGCAACTGCATTTTGCCCTGCGTCAACGTGCCGGTCTTGTCGAACACAAAATGGGTGGCGCGGGCGAGAGTCTCCAGCGCGTGTCCGCGTGTGACCAACAAGCCGCCTTTTGCCAGTGCGCCGGAGGCGACCGTGAGCGCGATGGGGGTCGCCAGCGCCAGCGCGCAGGGGCAGGTGACGACCAGCACGGAAACCGTAATCCACAACGCCTGCGACGGGTCGAACCAGTACCAGAGCGCCGCCGTCAGCGCGGCGACGACGAGCACGGCGAGCACAAACCATTGCGCCACGCGGTCGGCGACCACGACGATGCCGGGTTTTTCGGCGGCGGCGCGCTCCATCAGGCGGATGATGGCAGAGAGGCGCGTTGCTTCACCAATGGCGTCGACCCGCACAATCAGCGGACTTTCCACATTCACCGCGCCGCCCGTCACCCTGTCGCCCGGCGTTTTTTTCACCGGATGGCTTTCGCCCGTCAGCAAGGCTTCGTTGGCGTTGCTCGCGCCTTCCTGCACCGTGCCGTCGCAGGGGATGGTCTCACCGGGCGGCACCAGCACCGTGTCGCCCGCTTTCAGTTCCGACACCATCACCTGCTCCGCCTCGCCCGCCGCCGGATAATGGGGCAGACGCTGGCAGAAGGCGGGCATCAGTTTCGCCAGCGCCTCGCCAACGCTGACCGCTTTTTGACGCGCGGTCATTTCCAGATAACGACCGCCCAGGAGGAAAAATACGAACATGGCGACGGAATCAAAATAAACTTCGCCGCCCCTCGTCAGCGTTGCCCAGACCGAAGCGGCAAACGCCGCGCCCACGCCCAACGCCACCGGCACATCCATGCCCACGCGCAAAAATTTCAGATCGCGCCACGCGCCCTTGAAAAACGGCGCGGCGGAATACAGCACCACCGGCAAGGTGAGCAACAGGCTCGCCCAGCGAATCAGGGTTTCGATGTCCTGCGTCATCTCGCCCTCGCCCGCGATGTAGGCGGGGACGGCGTACATCATCACCTGCATCATGCCAAAGCCCGCCACCCACACCCGCCAGAGCGCGCTGCGACGCTCTTTCTGCGCCAGTTCCTCGTAGCGCGAAGCGTCGTAAGGGTGGGCGCGATAGCCGATGGCGGCGATGGCCGCCAGAATGTCGGAAAGTTTGATGCGCGTTTCGTCCCAACGCACACGGGCGCGGCGGGTCGCGTAATTGACTTCGACCCCCGTCACCCCCGCCAACTGCCCGACCTGACGCTCGTTCAACCAGACGCAGGCGGCGCAGGTAATGCCTTCCAGCATCAGCGACGCCTCGCGTTCGTGCTCGCCTGACGCGCGCACAAAACTTTTCTGGAATTCGGCGTGGTCGAACAACGCCAGTTGGTCGAGAATCGCGGGCTTCGCCTCGCGCGGCGACTCCGGCATGGCGTCGCGGTTCCTGTAATAATCCGCCAGCCCATTCGCCACAATCGCCTCCGCCACCGCCTGACAGCCCACGCAACACACGGCGCGGGTTTGTTCAAGGATATTGACCGACAAATCCACATCCGCCGGAATGGGCAGACCGCAGTGATAACAGGGATGCGCGGGCGCAGCGGATTCGGTCATGGTGTGTTTTCAGAAGCGTGAAAGAGCGCAAGTATACAGGGATCGGGGATCAGGTATCAGGGGGAGGCTTTGCCTCCAGAAAGTACTGACATCTGTCACCTGTCACCTGATCCCTGATATCTGGATTGCCACGCCGCTACGCTCATAGCAGTGACGGCAAGCGTAGTTTCTCGTAGGTTGGGTAAGCGTAGCGTAACCCGACACTGATCCGTCAATCTGGTCATCCGCCCGGTATCGGGCAGTTGCGCGCGATAAATCGCCTGCGTCCTGCGCGGTCAACAGTTTTACGGGAGACACACTGGTACAGCTCAAACCGGAGGATGCCAGGCCGGAAGATGCGCGGCAGGGCAAGACGGAACTGAAACCCATTGAGCAGATCAGAGTGGGGGATGAAGTGCTGGCGTTGGCGGAGTGGAAGGACAAGGGGGCAGAAGACGGGCTTGACCAACGGTTAAGCTACGAGAAGGTCAC
>BNUD01000142.1 GCA_025997095.1 Betaproteobacteria bacterium
CAACGGCTTTGAAGTGTGCCGCCAGTTGCGCCGTCACTCGGATGTGCCGGTGATTTTTCTCACCGCCCGCGCCGAGGAAGTCGACCGCATTGTCGGGCTGGAGCTGGGCGCGGACGATTACGTCGCCAAGCCATTCAGCCCGCGCGAACTTGCGTCAAGGGTACGCGCCATTCTGCGCCGCGCCGGACATCACCGTAGCGGCGATACAACACCCGCGTCCGCCGCTGCGGAATCCGCCCGATTCCAGATTGACCGCGAAGGTTGTCGCATCGCCTGCCGGGGGCAATGGCTCAATCTGACCCGCTACGAATACCTGCTGCTCGCCTGTCTGCTCGAACATCCGGGGCGGGTGTATTCCCGCGCCGCGCTCATGCAACAGGTCTGGCAGGATGCGGAAGAAACGGAAGAACGCACCGTGGATACCCACATCAAGACCCTGCGCGGCAAGCTGCGCGCCCTGCTCCCTGACCGCGACCACAACCCCATCGTGACCCATCGCGGTTTGGGTTACAGCGCGGTTTTGTGATCGCGGTTGTGTGAATATCTCCGTTCGCCTTTTTCTCGGTTACTTTCTGGTGGTGGGACTCGCCGCCTGGTTCGCGCTCGACACGGTCACGCAGGAAATCAGGCCGGGGCTGCGTCAGACGACGGAGGAAACCCTGGTCGATGCCGCCAACATGCTGGCGGAACTGGCCGCCGACGATCTGGCGAACAAGCGCATCAACAGCGGCAACTTCGCCGCCGCCCTCAAAGCCACCCGACGTCGCGCCCCCGCCGCCCACATTTACGACATCAAAAAAGAGCGTGTCGATTTTCGGGTCTACATTACCGACATCAAGGGTCAGGTCGTGTTCGATTCGGAAGGTCAATCGCTGGGCAGCGATTTTTCGCGCTGGCAGGATATTGCCAGGGCGTTGCGCGGCGAATACGGCGCGCGCACCACGCGAGAAGACCCGGACGACCCCGCCACCTCCTCCATGTATGTCGCCGCGCCGATTCTTTGGCAAGGCAAACTCATCGGCGTGCTCTCGCTCGCCAAACCCACCGCAACATTGGCACCCTACATCCGGCGCACCGAACAACGGCTGCGGCAAAGCGGGCTGTGGATGCTCGCCGCCTCCGCCGCCATCGGACTCATTTTTTCCGCATGGCTCACCTGGTCGATTTACGGTCTGATCCGCTACGCCAGAAACGTCAGCGCCGGACACAAAGCCGAACCGCCCGTTGGCGGCGGCAGACAATTCTCCGAACTCGCCCACGCCCTGGCGAACATGCGCGAACGACTGGAAGGCAAGCAATACGTCGAAAAATACGTGCAGAACCTCGCGCACGAAATGAAAAGTCCCCTCACCGCCGTCGTCTCCGCCGCCGAACTCCTGGAAGCCCCGCTGCCGGACACCGAACGCCTCCGCTTCGCGCACCTCATCCGCGAACAGGCGGGTCGCTTGCAACACACCATCGAACGCATGTTGCAACTGGCGAAGGTGGAACAACTGCAACGCCCGGAAGACAATCAACCGCTGGATTTGGGCGACCTCGCAAGGCAAAGCGTACAGGGCATCCGCGACAGCCGCAGCGATGTGTTGGCAGAACGGGGGATCAATATACAAATCAACGCCGCAGGCAATTTCCCCTGCAAAGGCGACGCCTTTCTGCTGCGACAAGCCATCAACAACCTGCTCGACAACGCCATCGACTTCTCCCCGCCCGGCGGCACGATTCAGATGGCATTGGAAAAACAACCCGGTAAACTGCTGCTGAAAATCCGCGACCAGGGAAGCGGCGCGCCGGACTACGCCCTGCCGCAAATTTTCGAGCGTTTCTACTCGCTGCCGCGTCCCGCCACCGGCAACAAAAGCACCGGTTTAGGCTTGCCCTTCGTGCGCGAAGTCGCCCAACTGCACGGCGGCGACGCCCACTTCACCAACCACCCCGAAGGCGGCGCGGAAGTCTGGCTGGAAATTCTGGCGGGATGATGAAACATCAAGGAGATTGCCGCCGCGCATGTGGATGAACCCACCTGGGAGCGCCGGCGTCCCCGCCGGCGGTTTCAAGATTTTTCGCGCGGAGCCAAACCCGCCGGCGGGGACGCCGGCGCTCCCAGCCGCGTCATTGCGAGGAGCAGAGCGATGCGGCAATCCAGGGATCAGGTGACAGATGTCAGTACTTTCTGAAGGCTTTGCCGCCTCTGATTACTGTCACCTGACATCTGATCCCTGGATTGCCGCGTCGCTTCGCTCCTCGCTTTTGACGGCAAGCGTAAGTTTCTCGTAGGTTGGGTAAGCGTAGCGCAACCCGACGCCTATCAACCAATCTGGTCATCCGCCCGGTATCTGGCAGGTTGCGCACGATGAATCGCCAATGTCGGGATGCGCCGCTCACCGACTTTCCCAACCTACAGGGCATCCATATGAAATTGTGGGTAAACCTCAGCCCACAAGGGGGAAAGGCATGAAGTGATTGCCCTGCGAACGAAAATTGATTACCATTTCATAAAATCTTAATGCCTTTTGTCTATCACAAACAAGCCGACTGGAATGCTCCAAACGCTTTCACAAACCCTGCAAAAACGCAACGGATACACGCCAAATCTGGTGTGCTTTTGTTATGCGCGAACTGCAAAAATGTTGCAAAATCAAATACTTGACAGTATAATACAGGCATCAGGCATCAGCGGCATAGCCCGCCGTCATTTTTGCGCGTTTTCGCGCATCTTCTGCCGCGTTTCTTTCCATCGTTTTCCTTGACGCAGCCTCCTTTTCGGGGCGCTGCGTTTTTGTCGTTCACCTCCGTCCTCGCAGAAAGACGGTTTTATTCGTTCCATCATCATTAAAGATTGGAGTTCTGAAATGAAGATCAAACTAAGAATACACCTGCTGGCTACGCTGGCGTGGGCAGGGATTATTGTTGTCGCGGGCGTTGGCATCGACAATTCCCTAGGCGATGCCGCCATCCTCAAGAACATCAACGAGGTCAGACTGCCCAAAACGGAATTGATGTTGAATTTCCGGGCGCAGACCAATAACGAAATCAGGCGCACCTATGAGCCGCTCGCGGTCAGCGATCTCCCTCTGGCGGAGCGGATCGTGCGTATACAACAAGCCCTGGAGAAGAAGCAGGTTGCTGACCAGAGAATCCAGGAATATTTCGAACAATACGAAAAACTGCCGCGCAACGCGGAAGCGGAGGCGGTTTTCAGCAAACTGAAAAATTCCTGGGCGAAATGGAAGCCCGTCATCGTTGACGAGATAACGCGAAATATAATACAGGGGCTAAACAACCCGACAGAGGCAAATCTGGATGAAATAGATAAACTCATCCTGAAGGCTTCTTCGGGCGTTCGGGACGAAACCAACAACATTACCCAATTTGCCGATGAACTGGTGGAAATCAACAAAAAAGGCGCGGATGAAGAGGCTGCCGAGGCTACGCGCACTTCAAAGAACGCGTTCACGGTTCAAATTATCCTCTCCATCGCCCTGATACTCGCTGCCATCTACCTTGGCTTCTCCACCTTGAGATCGGTCGTCAAGCCCATTGAAAAGGTGCGCGACGCGGTGAGACGGGTCGAGCACGAAAACAATCTCCAGTTGCGCGTGGATTATCAGGCTGCGGACGAAGTGGGCGAGATGGTGATCGCCTTCAACGCCATGATGAACAAGCTGCAATCTTCCTTGCAGAGCATTCAAACGAACGTCGGCGAAGTGTCCAACGCGACGGAATCGCTCTCTACCGCCGCGCAGCAGGTGGCCGCCAGTTCGTCGAGCCAGAGCAGTTCCACGTCCGCGATGGCGGCGTCTGTCGAAGAGATGACGGTTTCCATCAATACCGTCTCCAGCAGCGCGGGGGACGCGCAAA
>BNUD01000143.1 GCA_025997095.1 Betaproteobacteria bacterium
AAGCTACATCAAGATCAATGGATCGACCATTGAGAACGGAACGCCGGGCGTCTGGGTCGCTTACGCGGCGGCGCATCTCTTTGAACCCCCTGCCAGCATGGGGGTCTCTCTGCCCGGATTGCCGAAAGTCGGGGAGGGAGAACTGAATTTATTTAGCCACTACACCAAGCCCTATGGTCTGAAAAACACGCCCTATAAAGTAGTCGATGCCTTGGGTAAAACCGTGGAAGGCACTCTGGATGACAGTGGCAAAGCGGTTGCTACGGGCTTGGCGATGGGGGCGGTCAAAGTATTTATTGGAGATGACCCCGCCGACACATGGGATATGGACGCCAGCCATATTGGGGAACCCCAATGGCCGACCCATGAATTGAAAGAAATTGCCGATGTGGGGGCGTTCAGTCTGAAGGATAGCCCGTTATCTTCCCTCTCTGCTGCTGCCAAAGCGGCGCAGGATAAGGCGATGCAGGTAGCGGAAGGCATCGGGCAATCCCTGCAACAAGTGGGTCAGCTTGCGCCAAAAGTTTCTTCCCTGAACAGCTTCATGCCGACGGGTGGAGATTTGGGCAAGCTGGAGGGCTTGGGAAATATCGGAAATTTTGAGAACATAGGCAACCTTGGAGAACAGTTGAGATCTCTCGGAACCCTTAAAGATCAACTGGGCAATCTTGGCGACCTTGAAAATCCTGGCGATGTTGCCAGCCGGATTATCGGCATCAACGGGCCAATATCCGGTTCGTTATCCGGGGCATCGAATGTTGGTGGCGTCGTAGTACACGGCATAGCAGGTAACGTAACGCTCCCCGGTTCGCTACCCGCGCCGTCGATTCCTTCGGTCAACATTGCCGAATATCTGAAACCTTTGTTCTGATCGAATCTGGAACGAACCAGCATGGCTGAATCCAAACCTGCTCCCCCCCCTGCCCCTGCCGGCGCGCCAGCGGGCGGCAATGGCAAGTCGGTATCGAGTCGAGAGCCGCAGCCGGCGATTGCGCCGCTGAACACGATTGCGATAGAGGACATGGCGGCGGGGGCGACGAAGGTTGACAAGTGGTTTCGGGAAATCAGTGGCGGGTATATCACGCTGGAGCGGGTCAAATCGGTTTTAGGGGCATTGCCGATTGTCGGGAACATCATTGCGGCCATTGATGTGTTCTGCGACATCATTGTTCTGGTCAAGAATGCGGCGGTCAGCGCCTTTGAGAAAGTGTTGAACTGGGTCAGTCTGGGGATCAACCTGATCGGGGTGATTCCCCTCCCGCCGACGATGGCGGCGGCGCGGATGAGCCTGCGCCCCACCTTGGCGCTGGTGCGGCAGCGGCTGAAATACGTAGGGCTGGACACGCTCAGCGACACCATCATCGAACTGCTTGTTGGGCATCTGAACGAAAGCATCGTCGGTTCCATCGAGAAATTCGTGACGGACGCGCAAGCCAAGCTTGCGGGCATCATGGCGGAATGCGGAACATTTGCGAACAAGCTGGCGACGCAGATGGCGAGCGGGCTGGAGAAACTGGCCAGAGCCGAACTTTTTAACGCCGAAGAGAACCGGAAGGCAGCGGATGCAGCCCTTAAACGGGCAAGCGAACGCGCCTGGTATGACCCGCGTCAGGTCATTGACATGGGCGAAGCGGCGGTTGAAGTCTACAAGGCGGGCAACAAGGAAGCGGCGAACTGGGCGGCAAGCAAAGTGATGCCGCAGGCGTTCATCAACAAGGTGTTGGGCGTTGCCAAGTCGTTACGAAATATCGGCAGCCAGGTACAAGGCAAGATGGCGGAACTGGCTAATCCGGGTCAGGCGTGGACAATCGGGTGGTTGCTGCTGACCTTGCTGGGCGCGGTCCAGCGTTGGCGGGAGATGAAGAAGAAACGCGGCGGGCAGAACGCCAACTCGCCGGGCAGTCAGGAACATCAGAACGGTCAAGGTAAAACAGAAGTAGCCGGTACGCAGACCAACGCTACCGGGAAACCCAACTGCAAAGAAGGCTGTCCGTCAGGTACCGGCTGCAACATCGGCTTTGCTTTGGGCGACGAAACCCTGATGCACGAAGACTTCGCGCTGGCGGGTGTTCTCCCCCTGAATGGTCTGCGAACCTACAACTCCCGGCTGGGGATGCTTGACCACGGCAGCTTTGGGGCGCGCTGGCTGACGCCGTGGAGTATGCGGGTTGAAATTGGCGCGACAGGGCTTGTGTACCTTGGGGCAGACGGACGCACCCATGACTGCCCAAAAGTTGAAGTGGGTCAGCAACACCATGACCCGATTGAGAATCTGACGCTGATTCCCCTCTCCGACACCCTGCTGACCGTAGAGTGGGGCAAGGACATCCGGGAAATTTTCGAGAAAGTTGAAGGCAGCGAAGCGCATCCGGCGCATTACCGTCTGCGGCAGATTGAATACAAGAGCGGCGCGAAGCTGACCCTGCGCTACGAGCATTCGCTGGGTGAGCGTGAAATTCTCTCCGACCTCATCGTGACGATGGGCGAAGTCCTGCTGCACCATCTGGCGACCCGAATTGACGAAGGCGGGCGCATCCGTGAAATCTGGCAGGCGGAGCACGGCGAAGCCAAACGGCAACTCGCCCGGTATTTTTATCAATACCATGAAGACGGCACAGCCGACCTGATTGCCGCGCAAGACGAGAACGGTCAGACGTGGCGCTACCAATACGAACGCCACCTCATCACCCGTTACGCCGACCGAACGGGTCGGGGGATGAATCTCGAATGGGACGGCACGGGAACGGACGCGCGGGCGTATCGCGAATGGGCGGACGATGGCAGCTTTGACACCCGGCTGGAATGGGATCCCAACATCCGGCTCACCTATGTCACCGATGCCGAAGGCGGAGAAAGCTGGCATTTTTACGACATCAAGGGCTATACCTACCGCATTCTGCATCCCGATAAAAACGAAGAATGGCTGTTCCGGGACGAGCGCAAAAATGTCGTGCGTCACCTGCACCCGGACGGCAGCGCCGACCTGTACGACTGGGATGAACAAGACAACCTGATCAAACATGTGCGTCCTGATGGCGGTATCGCGTACTTTGAATACGACGACAAGAACAACCTGACGGGGATACAAGACCCGGAAGGCGGCATCTGGAGGCGGGAGTATGACGGCAAGGGCAATCTGACGGTAGAAATCGACCCCTTGGGCAACAAGACCGAATACCGATACAACAAATTCAACCTGCCCATCGAGATTGCCGACGCCAAGGGCGGCAAGAAGCAACTGACGTACACCGAATCTGGACAACTGCAAAGCTACACCGACTGTTCGGGTAAGACGACAAATTGGGACTACGACGAACGGGGACGCCTGAAATCGGAGAGCAACGCCGCAGGCGAAGTCACGCAATATCGCTATGCCGGAATCGCCACCCCCGACGGGCAAGCATTGGACAAGGAAGCCGAACAAAAGCGCATCGAATGGCAACGGCAGAACGCCGGACAACTGGAAGCCGTCATCCACCCGGATCAAGCCAAAGAAAGCTTCCTGCACGATGCCGAAGGCAGATTACTCACTCACACCGACCCATTGGGACGCCTGACCGAATGGCGGTATACCGCAGCCGGACTGATCGGCACACGGCAGGACGCGATGGGACAATTCATCCGTTATCAATGGGACAGAATCGGACGTTTAACCGCCCTCCAGAATGAGAACGGCGTCACTGCCGAATTCAAATACGACCCGGTGGGCAAGCTGCTGGAAGAAACCGGCTTTGACCAGAAGACCACCCAATACCACTACGACCGCTACAGCGGCTTGCTAAGCAGCGTGCGGGAAGGCGACACAGAAACCCGCTTTGAATTCGACGCGGCGGGACGATTAAGCCAACGGCAAA
>BNUD01000144.1 GCA_025997095.1 Betaproteobacteria bacterium
CGTTTGCGGGACGCTCCAACGCGGGCAAGTCCACCAGGTATTTTCCGGGCGCGAGGGTGAAATAATTGAGATGCTGGGTGCGCCCCGGCGTTTTGCTGACGTGGGCCAGGCGGGTACGGTTCGTCAGCGTGTTGATGGCGGAAGACTTGCCCGCGTTGGAGCGTCCCGCAAACGCGATTTCAGCGAGCGAATCCGTGGGCATGTCGCGCAATTGGGCGACCGTGGTAAAAAAAACTGCGTTTTGCAAAAGGGACATGACGGGTTTTCCGGGAACAAACAATGGAGTTGTTATAGAATAACAGGTTTGGAGATACCGCCCCTCGGCAAGATTTTCTCGCCTCTTTTGCGTAAAGGAGTTTGAACATGATTCGCACCACGGCGCTGGCATTACTCGTTACAGTCGGTTTTGGTTTTAACGCGCTGGCTCAGGAAGCAGCCCCTGAAACCCCCAAGGCTCCCGGTCAGGAACTCGCGGAAACCATCTGCGTTGCCTGTCACGGCGCTGATGGCACCAGTGTCAGCACAGACCCGCTCTATCCCCATCTGGCGGGGCAGGGCGCTGACTACATGATCAAGCAATTAAAGGATTTCAAGGCAGGGCGTCGTAACGATCCGCTGATGTCCGCGATGGCATCCGTGGTGGCGACGGAACAGGACGAGCGCGACATCGCCGCCTGGTACACCAAACAGGTCGTCAAGCCTTCCCAGGCCACGAATGTGGAATTGGTCGACCGTGGTCGCCAACTCTGGCGCGCTGGTGACGCTGCCAAGGGCGTACCCGCCTGCGCTGGTTGTCACGGCGCTTCCGGTCACGGCTTGCCCGCCCAGTATCCCCGTCTGGCGGGTCAAATCCCTGAATACATCGCCGTGCAATTGCAGAAATTCCGCAACGGCGAACGGATCAACGACCCGGAAAGCATGATGCGTATCATCGCTGAACGGTTAAATGACCACGACCTCAAAGCCGTTTCCGAATACGCAGCCGGATTGCGCTGATGCTTTGCGTCAGGCAATCCTGAAAACCACAAAACCCGCCACAATTTCGTGACTCGCAAGTTTCGAGACTGGATGGCGGGTTTTGTTTTATGTGATTGTTTTTATTGCTTTCATATCCCCGAAGATGTTGCTACACTGTATGCCCTCTGCTTGGAGCGTCGCGATTATGATAAAGCCTGTTTCCGCCTGTCTGCTGCTGACTGCAAGCCTTCTGGCGGCATCGCCCGCCTGGGGGCAGATTTATAAGTGTGTGAATGAGGATAACCATCCTACCTACACCAATGTTCCGGTTGACAAGAAATGCGTCAAGATGCAAATCGAGTCGGACGCCCCGCCGTCCACGGCAACCGCCACGGGTCGTACCAGAGGCGCGGCTGCCAACCCGACGCCCGTCGGTTTTCCCAGCGTGAGCGCGGATGCCCAGAAAGCCAGGGATAACGACCGGCGCGCGATTCTGAATCAGGAACTCACCGCCGAACTGCAATCGCTGAACGCGGCGAAAGCAAAACTGGCGGAAGAAGAAAAAATCCGCATGGGCAATGAAAAAAATGCCCAAAAACGTGAAGAGCGTCTGCAACCCTACCGCGAAGAAGTGGCGAGCCGCGAACGGAATATCACCGCCATCAACAAGGAACTCGCCAATCTCCGGTAGTCCGCGCGTTTTGGGGCGGGTGCGAAATTTGCTTGACCCGCCCATGCATAAAACCCCCTCTCCTCTCGGCGGACTCGATTATCTGGCGTCCGCCGTTCTTCTGCTCGACGCCGAACGTCGGGTCTGTTACGCCAACAGCGCCGCCGAAAACCTGCTCAAATCGGCGGGTCGCGCCCTGCTTGGGCAGGCGTTGGAAACAGTCATCCACTACACGGCAACGCTGCAACAGGCGTTGGATAACGCCGTCGCCAATAATTGGAGCTACACCGGACAAAACGTGGAAATCCGCCTGGGTAAATCAGACGGCGAGGTGTTGCACTTAAATTGCACGGTGACGCCAACGCAATGCGACGAAGCGCCGGAGGTGCGGATGCTGGTGGAATTACAGCCCATCGACCAGCAGTTGAAGGCAAGCCGCGAAGAACGCCTGATTGAGCAACAGCAAGCCAGCCGCGAGCTGATTCGCAATCTGGCGCACGAAATCAAAAATCCCCTGGGCGGCATCCGGGGCGCGGCGCAATTGCTGGAACACGAACTCGGCAATCCCGCCCTGCGCGAATATACCCAGGTCATCATCAAGGAAGCCGACCGCTTGCAGGACTTGATGCAACGTCTGCTTTCCCCGCACCGCGTCGCCATGCAGCCGCGCCTGATGAGTGTGCATGAGGTGCTGGAGCGGGTACGCAGCCTGTTGCACATGGAATTTCCCGAAACCCTTGCCATCCAGCGCGACTATGACACCAGCTTGCCGGATTTGACCGCCGACCGCGAGCAGTTGATTCAGGTTTTTCTCAACGTCGCCAGAAACGCCGCGCAAGCGATGGACGGCAAGGGCGAAATCGTCTTCCGCACCCGTTCGGCGCGGCAGGTCACGCTGGTCAAGCGGCGTTTTCGGCTGGCAATCGACATTTCCATCATCGACAACGGCCCCGGCATCCCCGACGATTTCAAGGAGCGCATGTTTTATCCGCTGGTCTCCGGTCGTCCCGACGGAACGGGTCTTGGTCTGACGCTGGCGCAGAGTTTCGTGCAACAGCATCACGGCAGCATAGAATGCGAAAGCCGCCCCGGTTACACTTGCTTTTTGATCAGGCTGCCGATCAGGTGACAGATGTCAGGTGGCAGGTGACAGTAATTTGTGGCGGCGCAGCCGCCGCAGGTTGATGACACCCCTGGGAGCGCCGATGTCCTCGTCGGCGGCTACGCCGCCGCAAATTACTGCCACCTGACATCTGTCACCTGAAACCCTGAAACCTGGCGCACTCCTTGCTAAAGTCACCACCATGAAACCAATCTGGATTATCGACGACGACCGTTCCATTCGCTGGGTGCTGGAAAAAACCCTGACGCGGGAGGATATTCCTTTCAAGAGCTTCGCTTCCGCCAGCGAAGCTTTGGAGGCGCTGGGTGCTGGCGAATTGCCGCAGGTATTGATTTCCGACATCCGTATGCCCGGCGCTTCCGGTCTTGACCTCTTGCAATGGGTCAAGGAGCGCCACCCCCAGACACCGGTCATCATCATGACCGCCTATTCCGATCTGGAATCCGCAGTCGCCGCCTTTCAGGGCGGCGCGTTTGAATACTTGCCCAAACCCTTCGATGTCGATCAGGCGGTCGATCTGATCCGGCGTGCCATCGAAGAAAGTTTGCACCAAAATGGTGCAACCGAAACCGTCGGATTGACGCCGGAAATTCTCGGTCAGGCCACTGCCATGCAAGAGGTTTTTCGCGCCATCGGCAGACTCTCCCAATCGCACGCCACAGTGCTGATTACCGGAGAATCCGGTTCCGGCAAGGAACTGGTGGCGCGTGCCCTGCATCGGCACAGCCCGCGCAAGGAGTCGCCCTTCGTCGCCATCAACACGGCGGCAATCCCTAAAGATTTGCTCGAATCGGAATTGTTCGGGCACGAACGTGGTGCATTCACTGGCGCGCAAACCCAACGGCGCGGACGTTTCGAGCAAGCCGATGGCGGTACGCTGTTCCTCGACGAAATCGGGGATATGCCTTCAGAATTGCAGACGCGGCTCTTGCGCGTACTCTCCGACGGGCATTTCTACCGCGTCGGCGGACACGCGCCCATCAAGGCGAATGTGCGCGTCATCGCCGCCACGCACCAGAATCTCGAAGGCAGGCGGATGCGGATGACATTCAGGCGATGAAAGAGGTCTTCGCGGAACAAGCCTTCTTTTACCCTGCCTTCG
>BNUD01000145.1 GCA_025997095.1 Betaproteobacteria bacterium
CAGCGTCACCCGGTCATTCAGGCTGTCGATGCTGGTTTGTTGGCGGATGATTTCTTCAAAATTGAAGCGGGTGTCTTGCCGTCCTGCGGAAATCATGGCTTCCAGACTGGTGAGTTTGGCGTTGAATTCACGCAGTTCAAGCTCGATTCTTTCACCGGAGGCGTTGAGGGCTTGCAGATGTTCCAGTACCAGATTTACCGCTTGTTCCAGTTCTTGGCTCATGGTCATTCTCCATAGGAATATGCAGTCTAGCATGGAACATGACATATAGCATGGTGAATTATGCTTTCAAGGTTGTAAAAATTTCCCGGATGGCGCTCATTCTGTCTTGCAAGGTCGGCATGTGGCGCAGGAGCGCGAGTTTGTCTTGTCCGGCGAGTTTGTAGTGGCGGTTGGTCTGGATGAGCAGAATGATTTTGAGGGTGTCGACAGGAAAATCCGGTCCGGGCTTGAAGCTCACGATCACCTGGTCGGCGGAGGCTTCGAGTTTGTGCACTTGCCAGGGGCGCAGCATGAGGCGCAGGCGGTGGGTGGCGATGAGCGATTCGCCTTGCGGCGGCAGCGCGCCGAAGCGGTCAATCAATTCTTCCTGCAAGGCGGTGATGTCTTCGTCGCTTTCGCCGTTGGCGAGGCGTTTGTAGAGGGAGAGGCGCTCGTGCACGTCGGGGCAGTAAAGGTCGGGGAGCAGGGCGGGGATGTGCAGGTTGATGTCGCAATCCAGATGCAGGGGCGTCGTGAGGTCGTCGGCGCTCAACGCCTTGCCTTGTTTCAGGGCGGCGACGGCGCGGTTTAGCATGTCGGTGAACAGATTGAAGCCGACGGCCTGCATGTCGCCGGACTGGTGTTCGCCCAAGACCTCGCCCGCGCCGCGAATTTCCAGGTCGTGCATGGCAAGGTAGAAACCGGAACCCAGTTCTTCCATCGCCTGAATCGCTTCCAGACGCTGCTTCGCCTGTTTGGAGAGCGCCTTTTCGTCCTGCACCAGCAGATAGGCGTAAGCCTGATGGTGCGAACGCCCGACGCGCCCGCGCAACTGGTGCAACTGGGCAAGCCCGAATTTTTCCGCCCGATTGATGAGCATGGTGTTGGCATGGGGGTTGTCGATGCCGGTTTCGATGATGGTGGTGCACAAGAGCAGATTGGCGCGTTGCCCGACGAAATCGCGCATCACCCGTTCCAGTTCGCGCTCGTGCATCTGCCCGTGACCGACGACGATGCGCGCTTCCGGCACGAGTTTTTCCAGCTTCTCCCGCATATGCTCAATGGTGTCGACTTCGTTGTGCAGAAAATACACCTGTCCGCCGCGTTTTAATTCGCGCAGCACGGCTTCGCGGATGATGCCGTCGGAAAAACGGTTCACGAAGGTCTTGATGGCGAGGCGTTTTTGCGGCGCGGTGGCAATCACGGAAAAATCGCGCAGCCCTTCCAGGCTCATGGCGAGGGTGCGCGGAATGGGCGTGGCGGTCAGCGCGAGCACATCCACTTCGGCGCGTAACGCCTTCAATGCTTCTTTCTGGCGCACGCCGAAGCGGTGTTCCTCGTCAATGATGACCAGCCCCAGACGGGCAAATTTCAAGTCTCCGGCAATGAGTTTGTGCGTGCCGATGACAATATCGACTTTACCTTCCGCAAGTTCCCGCAATGCCTGGGCGCTTTCTTTCGCGCTCTTGAAGCGGGAAAGCTCCGCGATTTTGATCGGCCAGTCGGCAAAGCGGTCGGAAAAAGTCTGAAAATGCTGTTCGCAGAGCAGGGTGGTGGGGCAAAGAACCGCCACCTGTCGCCCGCCCGCCACGGCGCAGAACGCCGCCCGCAGCGCCACTTCCGTTTTGCCGAACCCCACGTCGCCGCAGACCAATCTGTCCATTGGCTTGCCGGATTTCATGTCGTCCATGACAGCGGCAATGGCGGCGCTCTGGTCGGGCGTTTCTTCAAAGCCGAACCCGTCCGCAAAGAGGCTGTAATCCTGCTCGCCGAATTCAAAGGCGTGACCCTCGCGGGCGGCGCGGTGGGCGTAGAGTTCCAGCAATTCGGCGGCGGTGTCGCGCGCCTGCATCGCCGCCTTCTTTCGCGCCTTTTCCCATTGCCCGGAACCCAGCGTGTGCAGCGGGGCGGATTCCGGGTCGGCTCCGGAGTAGCGTGAGATGACATGCAATTGTGAGACCGGCACGAAGAGCTTGGCTTCGTTGGCGTAATGGAGTTCCAGAAACTCGCGCTCGCCATCGCCCAGATCCATGTAGGCAAGCCCCATATAACGCCCGATGCCATGCGATTCGTGCACAACCGGGTCACCCACCTTGAGTTCGGTCAGGTCTTTTAGCCAGTTATCGAGACTGGTTTTTTTGCGGCGCGCCTGCTGGCGGGTGCGGGGACGGTCGGCGTAGAGTTCGGTTTCGGTCAACAGGACAAAATCGTCCGCGAGCCGCAACCCCGCCTGTAACGGCGCGACACCCAGCGCGAAGCGCACGTCGCCCGCAAAAAATTCCGCGCAATCTGTCGCGGGTTGTGGGCGCAAGCCGTGTTCGGCAAACATCTGCGCGATGGTTTCGCGCCGTCCGGCGGATTCCGCCAGCATGAGCGCGCGTCCGGGAAAATCGGCGAGAAAGGTTTTTAACGCCGCCAGCGGCTCGTCGGCGCGGCGGTTGATGGCGACATGGGCGATGGGGGCAGACGCGGCGGGCGCAAAAAACTGGATGCGTCCGCAGGCTTTGGCGGCGAGAAAAAAATCTTCGTCCGACAAAAACAAATCCTGCGGCGGCAAAAGGGGACGCTGCGGGTCGCCCCGCAAAAGTTCGTAACGCGAGCGCGCATCCTGCCAGAATGCCGCAAGCGCCCCCGCCACATCGCCGTGGGTGACCATCACGGCGTTCGGTTTTGCGTTCGCTTTTGCGTGTACCGGCAGGTAATCGAACAAGGTCGCCGTCTCTTCAAAAAACAGCGGCAGGTAATACTCGATGCCCGCGCTGGCGATGCCCGACGAAACATCCTTGTAAATCCGGCTCTTGCCTGGCTCGCCCTACCCAAAGCGCGGTAACGGGAACACCGACCCGTTATAATGCGCCCCTTTTCCATCTTGCCTTCAATCCCTGTGCCCTTTCCCGCCGCGCTCCCCATGACGCTCCCTCCCCTCCCCGCCGCTGGGCACAAGCTGGATTGGCAGGTTGGCGCGGGTTGTCATGATGCGTTTTTGCTGGCGGCGATGGCGCGGCAGGTGGCGTCGGGGCATGGGGAAAAGCCGCTGTTTGTGGTGATGACGGCGAACGCACAGGATGCAAGGCGTTTGCTGGATGAGATGCGCTGGTTTGCGCCGGAGTTGAAGGCGCATTTACTGCCGGACTGGGAAACGCTGCCTTATGACGCTTTTTCGCCGCATCAGGATCTGGTTTCCGAACGGCTGGCGACTTTATGGGCGGTATCGCAATCTTGTTGTCAGGTCCTCATCGTGCCCGCCGCTACGGCGGCTTATCGGCTGGCGCCGCCGGCTTTTCTGGCGGCTTATGCGTTTTTGCTCTCCAAGGGCGAGAAGCTCGACGCCGAGCGGTTTCGTACCCGCCTGACCCTGGCGGGTTACGCGCATGTCACGCAGGTTGCCGCGCCGGGGGAGTATGCGATTCGCGGGTCGTTGATTGATCTTTATCCGATGGGTTCGGCGTTGCCGTACCGGATTGACCTGTTCGACGATGAAATCGACTCCATCCGCGCCTTTGACCCGGAAAGCCAGCGCACACTGTATCCGATACCGGAAATCCGGCTCTTGCCTGGCTCGCCCTCAAATCGCTCGCGGAATTTCTGGCGAAAGGTCGTGCGCGCCTTGTCATCCATCGGAAATTCAT
>BNUD01000146.1 GCA_025997095.1 Betaproteobacteria bacterium
CACGGCGTCTTTTTTATTGCGTGTGGCGCAATGAAATTGCAAAACCCATTCCACCCCATTCCTCCCCATCCCGCCACATTCCACAAATATCGCGTTTTTCCCTTTCAAATATCGCGCCCCTGATCACTTTGCCTCGACTCAGAATGAGTTTGCGTCCGTCCGCAAAAAAAGCAAGCTGGTAGCCTTCTATCCCGTTCCGGTAAATCTGCCCCAGCCCTGGCTTCGGACAACGCTGGCTTCTGCCGTCAGTAGCGATGGACAATAAACCGCGAATTAGTTTATGTCTGATGAATTGCATTATTTATGCATGTTGGGTTCAGTGCGGGGCATCGTTCCATCATTGGCGATTGCGCGCGAACATCGGGTTGATGGTGGAAGGCGCTTCGCTTTTCCACCCTACATGTCCGCGCTACTTGCTTGCTTGAGCAATTGGATGATATTTTGTAAATTATTTCTCATATTCTCATTCTGTTCTTTTGCTTCAAGAAAAATTGCAAATTCCAATGATGTCATGCCGTCTATTTTCTTTCCTGGTCTTATTATTCTTGTATCGGTTCGTGTGTTTTTGTTGAGCAGCAAGTACACTATCTGTTCATCTTTATATAAAATTGCCATGTGAATTGGGGGTAAAGGTTGTGACTCCCCAACAACATTGGGGTCGCATTTGTCTAAAGCAAACTCTAGTTCTTTGTATATTCTTTCCCTGGTCGCCACAAAAACATTTTCAGAATGTCCACTAATCAAAAAACTTATCGTCATATTCTTTCCATCCACCAATAGGCGTGGCTCTTCTCGTGCTCCATTCTCACTGCCAAAATGGGGCGCATCGCAATAATTTCCAGTATTTTTAAAGATAAGTTCTGATAACGGAGCAAATGTTATGTATTTGATCCATGTATGCTGAGTACCTGGTCTTTCAAACTCCAGTCTATTGATATGATTCATCAAATGAAGCCCTCTGGGAACCATTGTTATGTTAAATAAAACTACAATGGACGCAAATAAAATAGTTATTGCTAATAATGTGAAGACAATTCTTGGCGCTTTGGACATTTTATTCCCCCATCTCCCTAAGAGCATCTGCGCTTCTATGTCTTAATATATCGGAGTTAATTCCCGCTGACGAATTAACAACGACATTTGTACTTTCTGCCGCAGTCCTTTTTAGTACCTGTCCCGGGTTAATACAGACTGCATTTGCACTGACTCCAACAGGAGTCACTGAAGCTGAAGCGTTATCGCCCAAAAATCTTTTAATTCCATTCCATGATCTTTTAAGAAGCGATATTGATGCCGTGCCAACACCAAGCTCTTGGTTGTTGCAAGGTGTGCCTACCGATCCAGAAATAACAGAAGTTGATTGTTTTACCTGTGCTGCATTTCCAGATACGTTAACTACTCCTGTTGATACAGATCTGTTTCTGATCTCATATTTAACTTCCACCTTCCCTAGGTCAACCTTTGCTCCCCCATGATGTATACCAGTACCACCTTCGCTTATTTCCTTGATCTTTTCATTCATACGGGCACGATTATTTGATTCATTTTCTCCTTCCAATCCCCACGGATCAACCCACTCCACCGGATTAGGCGCATAAGAGTAGAGATTCAACCCGCCATTAAGCCCAATCGGGTCTTTAGAAATAAACCGTCCGATTTCCGGGTCATAATACCTGTGCCGGTTGTAATGCAACCCCGTCTCATGGTCAAAGTACTGCCCCTGGAATCTGATCGGATTCCTGATGCCTTCTTTCGCCGTAATTCTTGCTTCCCCCCAAGCCTTGTAATCCGCCTGCCAGACGATTTCCCCCCGCTCGTCCGTCATCAGCATCGGCGTCCCAATCTGGTCGCAGTGGTAGAAGAGGAGTTGCCGGAAGGGTTCCGGTTCCGGCGTTTGGGTCCACAGCGGGTCTTCCTTGACCTTGTAGATTCTGTTCGTCCAGTCCGGCGTCTTGTGCATCTTGATGGGGCGGCTTTGTATCCCCTGCGCCAAGGGGATGAAACTATTGGGTTCGTAAAAATAGTGGATGCTCTTGTCGTGTCTACTCTCCCACGCCAGTCGGTCGCCCTCCCAGCCGTAGAGGGTCGTGCCCAGGTTTTGTTCGCGGCTGATTCTTTCCGCTTCCAGCTTGTGATACTGGCTCCCGTCATTTGAATTGCGCGACACGATTGGCTGGCTGTGTTTGGCGATTCTGCGTCCCAAGGGGTCGTAGGCAAATCTCGTGATGACGCTGCCGGTGTTCACTTCAATCAGTTGGTTCAGGCTGTTCCACTGATACCGGGTCATCATGCCTTCCGGGTCTATCTTTTCCGTGAGATTGCCGCTGGGGTCGTAGCGGTAGCGGACGTCTTGGTAGTCTCGTACCAGATTGTCTGTGAGTTTGCCCATTGGGGGTTTTGCTGTGTCCAGCAAATTCCCCGCCGGGTCAAAGGCAAAGGTCTCTTTGCCTTGCGGGGTGACGGCTTCGATCAAGCGTCCAACAGGGTCGTACCGATAGTTCCTGCTGCCGTTCATGTCCTGAATCCGGTTCAGTTGCCCTGTCCGGTCGTAGGCGTAGCTCCGTTTCAGCAAGGGCGTCATTGCATCGGTCAGCGGGTTGTTCGTGGTGATGGGTTGTTTCAGAAGGATCTGTTCTTTCAGCCGCCCCATTGCGTCAAAGTTCCGGGTCTGGATGAGTCCGTTCTTGAGGGTTCTTTCCACTTCCCGGTGCAGGTCGTCCCGTTCCATGTCGCTCAAGGCTTCGCCATCCAACTGGATGCCGTGCACATGTCCGCTGCCGTAGGTCAGGTGTTCAACCCTATGCCCGTCCGGTCGAATCGTGGCAATCCGGTTGCCCAGCGGATCGTATTGATGTCGCCAGATGGCGCTCATGCCGCTGTTCCGGTAGTGCTGTTGTTCCGCCATCAGATTCCCCGCGCTGTCATGGAACCATTGTAGCCGAACCTGCTCGTTTTCCGCGAGCAGAAGATGTCCGTTTCTGTCCCACTGGTAACGGGTCTCCGCGTCCTTTTGCCATGTGCCATCCGGGGTGCGTTTGCCGCTTTGTTGCCGGATGACTCTGCCCGCCGCGTCGAAGTCCAGTTGTTTTTGAACGCCGCCCGCCTGTTCTATGCGGGTTAGTCTGCCAGCGCTTTGGTCGTAGTGGTAGCGGGTGGCTTTGTCGTCCCATCCGGTTTGTTCCAGCAGTCTGCCCACCGGGTCGTAGCTGAATTTTGTCGTGGCATTGTTTTCATTCGTGAGGGCGGTCAGCCGTCCTCGTCTGTCCCAGTCGTATTTTAATATCTGTCCCGCCGTATCTTTTCTGCCCCGCAGCAGTCCCGCGCCGGTGTATTGCCATTGCGTTTCCCGTCCCGTCGGGTCGGTGTGAATCAGCAGCCGCCCTTCGGCATCATGGTGGAAGGTTTCTTTGCTCTGGTCAGGATAGGTGATGCTTTCCAGTTGCCCCACGTTTTGACGTTCCTGGCGCAGCCTTTGTCCTTCCGCTTCCACATCTTCCACCGTTTGGTTCAGAATGGGAAAGTCTCCATAACGATATTGCGTCTTGCCGCCCACCGCGCTCGTGATGGATTTTACCCGGCTACGTTCGTCGTATTCCCAGCTTATGGTCTTGCCGGAACAGTCCGCGTAGCTTTTGATTTGCCCGCTTTCCGTGTAGCTGAGTTGTTTCTTGCCGCCCTTGGCGTCCGTTATCTCAATCGGCTGGTTGTCTTTGTCGTATTTGTATTCGGTTTTGTTGCCCAGCGGGTC
>BNUD01000147.1 GCA_025997095.1 Betaproteobacteria bacterium
GGAGGCGGCGACGATGATCGTGTATTCCAGCGCGCCGTGTTCTTCCAGCTTGCGCACCACGTTGGCGATGGTCGAAGCCTTTTGACCGACCGCGACGTAGATACACTTAACGCCCGTGCCCTTTTGATTGATGATGGCATCAATCGCCACGGCGGTTTTACCGGTTTGACGGTCGCCAATGATCAGTTCGCGCTGACCGCGACCGATGGGCACCATCGCGTCGATGGATTTCAGACCGGTTTGCACCGGCTGCGACACGGATTTGCGCCAGATGACGCCGGGCGCGACTTTTTCAATCTTGTCGGTAAGCTTGTTGTTCAGCGGACCCTTGCCGTCGATGGGCTGACCCAGCGAATTCACCACGCGCCCCAGCAATTCGGGCCCGATGGGCACTTCCAGAATACGACCCGTACATTTGACGGTATCGCCTTCAGAAATGTGCGTGTATTCGCCCAGCACAACCGCGCCAACGGAGTCACGCTCCAGGTTCAATGCCATGCCGAAGGTGTTGCCGGAGAATTCCAGCATTTCGCCTTGCATGACATCTTGCAGACCATGCACGCGGCAAATGCCGTCGGTCACGGAAACAACGGTACCCTGCGTGCGGGTTTCAGCGCCCACGTTCAGGTTTTGAATCTTGCTTTTAATCAGCTCGCTGATCTCGGACGGATTCAACTGCATTTAAATCTCCTAATTCTTTAGCGTCGTGGCGAGGGTTTCAAGCTTGCCACGCACGGAAGCATCCAGAACCTGATCGCCAACGATCACTCGTATACCGCCGATCAAGTCAGCATTCACCTCGCTGGAAAGCTCAAGCCTGCTTTTGAAGTGCGATTCCAGTTTCGGTTGCAGGGACTGCAAATCGGCGCTGGAAAGTGCAAACGCGGTTTCCACCACGGCATTTTTGACACCGGCTTCAGTCGCCCTGCTGGCGGCGAACAGTTCAGCGATTTCAGGCAATAGCGAGAGACGCTCGTGTTCCGCGAGTTCGCGGACGAAATTGTCGAATACGGCATCCTGGTCTTCAAAAAACGAAATGAAGAATCGGGCGGCCTGTTCGGCGGACAGATTGGGATTGCCGAGCACCCCCGCCAATTCCGGCGCATCAACCACTTGGGCGATGCGCTGAAGACGGGAAGACCAGGCATCCAACGCCCCCGCTTCCTTGGCGGCGCCAAAGGCGGCCTCGGCGTAGGGGCGGGCGACGGTGACGGTTTCAGCCATAAGACTTACAAATCCTGTTGAATGGCGGACAGCAACTGGGCATGTGCCTTGGCGTCGATTTCACGGCGCAGGATTTTTTCCGCGCCGGCAACCGCCAACGCAGCCACCTGGTCGCGCAAACCTTCTTTGGCGCGCAGGGACTCCTGTTCGATTTCCGCCTTGGCGCTCGCGATCACCTTGTCGGCTTCGACACGAGCTTCAGCCTTGGCCGCTTCGATAATCTGGGCGGCGCGTTTTTCTGCCTGCCCAAGCATCTCGGCGGATTTTTCCTTGCCGGCGCGCAGGGCATCGGCAGAGCGTTTGGTCGCCAGTTCGAGATCCTGCTTGCCACGTTCAGCCGCAGCCAGACCGTCCGCTACCTTTTTTGCACGCTCATCAAGCGCCTTCACGACGGGCGGCCACACGAATTTCATCGTGAACCACGCCAAAATGAAGAACACGACGATCTGAGCGAGCAGCGTTAAGTTCAGATTCACGGTGTTGACCCCCTATGAAAGTTGATGGGGAACCGATTACTGCACCACCGGCAACTGGAACGGATTGGCGAAAGCGAACATCATCGCAATACCCACGCCGATCAGGAAGGCGGCGTCAATCAGACCGGCCAAGAGGAACATCTTGGTTTGCAAGGCGTTCATCAACTCCGGCTGGCGGGCAGAAGCTTCAATGTACTTGCCGCCCATCAGACCAATACCGATACAAGCGCCGATAGCACCCAAACCGATAATCAGACCGGCAGCCAGCGCGACAAAACCCAAAACGTTTTCCATGACAACTCCTTGCTCGTTAAAAAAGAAAAGAAAAACAAAACCAATGATGCCAAATTAGTGCGACTCGTGCGCCTGACCGATGTACACCAGCGTCAGCATCATGAAGATGAAGGCTTGCAGCACAATGATCAGGATGTGGAAAATTGCCCACGCCGTACCCGCGAGAATATGACCCAGCCAAAGCAACGGACCGGTCGCGCCGGAACCCGCCACCCAGGCACCGCCCATCAGGGCGATCAACATGAAAACCAGTTCACCGGCATACATGTTGCCGAACAACCGCATCCCGTGCGAAATGGTCTTGGCTGCGAATTCAATCATCTGCGTGGCGAAATTGACGGGTGCCAGCGCCCAGTGCTTGCCGAAAGGCGCGCTGAAGAGTTCGTGTACCCAGCCGCCGAACCCCTTGATTTTGACGTTGTACCAGAGGCAAATCAGCAACACGCCGATAGACATGCCCAAGGTCGCGTTCAAGTCGGCAGTCGGCACGACACGCGAGTAAGCGTGATGCACGTCGCCGCCCGCCGCGCCATAGACCAGTTCCCAAATGCGGGGCAACAGATCAACCGGCAGCAAATCCATGGCATTCATCAGGAAAATCCAGACAAACACGGTCAGGGCGAGGGGGGCGACAAATTGACGGGATCTGGCATCGTGAATGATGCCCTTGGCTTGCTCGGAAACCATTTCCACCAGAATTTCGACCGCCGCCTGAAAACGCCCCGGCACCCCGGAAGTGGCGCGGCGGGCGGCATAGGCAAGCACGAGCACGGTGAGCAGCCCCAGTCCCAGCGAGAAAAACAGTGTGTCGAAGTTGAGCACGTGAAAATTGACAATGCCCTCCTGGGCATGACCCGTACCATTGAAATGCGTCAAGTGGTGGGTGATGTACTCGCCCGCTGTGGGACCGTGTGCTGCAACAGCTTCTTCAGTAGCCATGTCAGGATTTCTTCCAAAAAGCCAAAAAACTTGCCTGTAACACCAAGACCATACTGAGCAGCAGGCTGGGCCAGTGCATGTCTCGATAGGTCTTGACGGCGATCATCAGTAACAGCACGGTCGCCGCGATTTTGACAAATTCGCCGACGAAAAACTGCGCTGCATAGTGTGGTGCAGGCACTGCCCCCGGTTGCTTTGCCAGCTTGCTCAAGCGCAGGGCGAACCATGTGCAAGGCAGAATGCAGGCTACAGACGCCAATGCTGCCGAAACCGCGCCGTGCGTCCCCGCGAACAGGGCGGCAAGACAGATGGCCAGCAAGGCAGCGGCGAGTTGCAGGTAAATCGTTCTAGTCATTGAATCGCCAGTTTTCGGATCACGCACAACGTTGGGGACAGCGTGAAAACCACGACAATTTACGGCGTAAGTCGGATTTCGTCAATATAAATTGGCAGTTTCGCTATATGCTTATGCGAACAGCAAGGGGAGTCACCATCTGTCCCCCTTGCTGCGCTGGCGTCGAGGCACGAGATACCCTGCTTGTGGCATATCCGTCGAAGCGTGATAATCCCCCACTCAATTTTTGGACAAGGAGCATATGATGCAGAAATTCCGGATGATTGTTCTGGCCGCCGCCACTGCCGCCCTGTTTTCTCCCTTCGCTCAGGCGCGGGACAGTGTGCTTCACCTGGATTTTCAGAGCGTCGTTGATGCCGCCATCGCGGATGGGCAACTCGATGGCACGGTCAGGTTTTACCTGAAAGGAAAAGGCGGCGCGGTTAAAAAAACCTTCCCGGAAGCCGTTTCCA
>BNUD01000148.1 GCA_025997095.1 Betaproteobacteria bacterium
CGCATGTGCTGCCCGCCGATGTGCAGGCGGTATTCCCCGCCGTCGCCATGCACCGTCTGGGCGCGGGCGACGCACTGGAATCCGCCGGACTCGCCCGCGAACTCCTGAACGCGGTGGCGTTGCCATGAGTCAGGGATCAGAGGTCAGGTGTCAGGTGTCAAAACCTGTCAGCAGCACGGTTATTTGTCTGCCTACGGCTGCCGGCGGTATCTGGTTTCTGGCGGCGTTGGCGGTGCTGGCGACGGCGATTAATTACGGCAATAACCTGATTTTCGCGCTGGCGTTTCTGCTGCTTGCCATCTGGATTTCGAGTGCCTGGGAATGCTGGCGCAATCTGCGGGGGCTGGACTGGCAGCCCACGCCGACGCCGCCCGCTTTTGCCGGAGAAGCCCTGCACACCAGCGGCAATCTGCGCGACACGTCAGGACGGCGGCATGAGCAGATTGCGCTTTGCATGGCGGGGAAAAACCCCTTCTCCCCCGCGCTCACGGGCAAAGCGGGGAATCTCCATCGGGAGAGCGTCCGGCTTCTGTTCGCCGTGCACGGGCTTGCCCGCGGGCAGCGGCGTTTGGAGCGGCTGTCTCTTTTTTCCCGCTATCCGCTGGGTTTATGGCGTGCCCGTCGCCCGCTGCCCCCGATGACGGCATTGCTGTATCCGCGACCGGAGGGGCATCAGCCCTTGCCCGCCAGCGCCCCGCATCCGGCGCATCGTCGGCAGGAATCCGGCGATTTTCAGGGGGTGCGCGCCTATGTCCCCGGCGATTCGCCGCGCCGCGTCAACTGGCGCATTTACGGTCGCAGGGAAGAACTGGCGGTCAACAATTTCGACGGCGGACAGGGCGGAGAGGCGCTCTGGCTGGATATGAACGCCTGTAGCGGCGACACGGAAAGCCGCCTGTCGCAATTATGCCAATGGATCCTCACCGCCGAACAGCAGGGGCAAGAATACGGCTTGCGTCTGGAAGGCGGGCAAAACCTGCCGCCGGGACGAGGACGGACGCATCAACAAAACTGCCTGACACGATTGGCGTTGTATGGACAGGAACGCTCCCAGGTCGAGAAAGTATTTGAACCACATTGTTACGAAGGAGTGACTCATGCCACATAAACCTTCTGCCGCGCCCGCAAGCGGCGCTGCCCTGACCTGGCGCACGCGGGAATCTTCCCGCCATTTGCTGATGGCGATGGTCTACAGCCTCGCCATCGCGGGCGCGACGGGCGTCCTGCTGTTGCTGCCGCTGCGAAATGAGCACCTGACCCTGATGGCGTTGGTGGCGCATCTGACCTCCGGCGCGCTCGCCTTCATGTTTTTTATTCCTTTCCTGTTCATTCATCTGAAAGACGGCAGGGAGCCGCTGGTTCATATCGTGATGCCCTGGCGTCTGCTCCACACCGCCCGCCGCCATGAACCCCTCTATCACCGCTTGCTGGGTTATGCCCTGATGTGGTGCCTTTTGCTTGTGTTTTTGAGCGGTCTGGCGATTGCCTTTCCCGCCCTTGCCTATTTGGCGAATCACCCCATGACCTTGCTGCCTTATGGGGGACACGCGCTCTTGCTGCTGGCGCATTCCGGCGTTTCCCTGCTGATTTTGCCAGCTTTGCTGTTCCACTTTCCGAAACGGGCGCTGTCATGAAAAAACCTTGTCTTCCCGAACGTTTTTTTGCCATGCCCCTGACCCGTTTTCTACTGGTTTTTGCCGCGACCCTGCTGCTGGCGTTGGCGCTCGCCCGCTTGCTGCCCCAACAGACGGACTTGAGCGTTGATGTCGAGCGCGACCTGCCGCTCTATTCCCAGCCCTTTGGCAAAGCGCGTCCCTTTTATCCCGCCGAACTCACCACGCCGGATGGCAAGCTCATCAACTGGCGTGCCGTTCCCGGCGCGCGCAGTTGCGGCGAATGCCATTTGCAGGAAACGCTGGAATGGGCGACTTCCATCCATGCCATTTCCGATCTTGATCTGGTCTATGACAGCACGGTGCGGGAAAACAACAGCGCGTCGCAGGCGGGCAAGGCGCACGGGCTGGAAAAAGGTCGCTGGTGCGAAGGGTGCCATAACCCGCTCGGCGTACTTGCCGGAGCCGTCACGCCTGCCAACAGCGTGCAGGAAACCGAAGCGATGGAAGAAGGCACGTCCTGCATCGTCTGCCACGCGGTCAATCGCGCCGAACCGCTGGCGGGCAACGGGGCGCTGGAGATGGATATCAATGGCGTGTTTCGTTACGGGCATCCGGCGTTGCTGGCTGCCGCGCCTTCCCGTCACGCCAAGGACATGCGCGCCCGCCGCGAACAGCCCTTGATGGGCGACAGCGCCCTGTGCGGCGCCTGTCATACGGAAATCCGCCCGACGGCGGTCAATGGCGCGACGCCGCCGATGAATCTTCAGGACACCTATGACGAATGGCGACATTCGCCTTATGCCAAGGCGGGCGTTCAGTGTCAGGACTGCCATATGTCCAGGGAGCCAGCGGCATTTGTGGCGGCGTTAAAACGCGGCGAAACGCCGAAGAAGACGGTTTCGCACCGCTTTGTCGGCAACAATTATCTGCTCACCGAAACCGCGCTGCCTTCCAGTCTGCTCTTTGCCCTGCGCGGCGGTTCGCCACCGGGTTTGAATCGCCTCTACGACCGCAAGACCTTTATGGCGGAACTGGAAAAAACCCATCAGTCCATCCTCGCCCTGTTAAAAGAAGCCGCCGAAGTCGAGGTTACGGCAAAAGCCCTCCATCAGGAATTGCGTGTGCAGGTTGCCGTCACCAACGCGGGCGCGGGTCACGCCCTGCCGACCGGCCCGCTCGACCAGCGTTATCTGTGGCTGGAAGTCGAAGTGAAGGATCGCTTCGGCGCCACGATTTTCCATCAGGGCGCCTTCGATGCCGTCAAGGGCGAGGAAGACCCCTCAGCCGTGCGCTGGATGAAGGAAGTGCGCGACATTCACGGCGCACCGGAACGGCGGCACATCCTGTTTGACGCCCACACGCTCCACTACACCCGCAAGCCCATCGCCCCCCCGCCAAACCGACCGCGTGGATTACCGCGTGCCCCTGCCGGATACCCGCCATAGCCATACGGTGGAAGTCCGGCTGTGGTACCGGATGGCGGTGCAGGACATTCTGGACAACATCGAACGCCAGGGTCTGGGCAAGGTCGACGCCATCGTGCCGCCCGTGCTGTTACAGGAAGTGAAGATGAATACGGGGGCAATGACGAATCGCCCGCTGGCGATAAAAACGGGCGATTCCTCCCCATTTTGAACAGTGAGCCTTGACATGACATCCAGCATTCAGAAAAAAAGGGCATCCCGCCTGCCCAGTCTGGCGGAAACGCTCTCGCTTGGGCTGCCCCTCGCCGCTGCCGTGGGCATGGGTTATTTTTTGGTCTCCGGCTTGCCGCAAGGCGAAGATGGCCGCTATACCCGCGCCAGAGATGACCTGCGCGCCATTCGCAGCGTCCTCCTCACAAGCCCGCACATGCCCGACACCCAAAGCGGATTGCAATCTCTGGTCGATCGCGGTCAGCTTGAATTCCTGCCGCAAGACCCTTGGGGTCGCCCTTATCAATACCGTTATCCGGGCAAAGAATACGCCTACGAACTGTTTTCGCTCGGACCCGACGGCGAAGAAAATCAGGACGACGTGAT
>BNUD01000149.1 GCA_025997095.1 Betaproteobacteria bacterium
GTTGCGCTTGAATCTGTGCGTCGTCTTGCGCGGCCAGGGTGTCGAGCAGTTCCTGCGCTTCGGCAAAGTGGCGGGCGGCTCTTGCGAGGGCGCTTTCTGCGGCGGGGAAGCGGCGGGTGAGTTCGGGCAGAATCTGATGGCGCAGGAAGTTGCGGCTGTAGCCGGTATCGGCGTTGCTTTCGTCTTCTACCCAGCGAAGTTGTTCGGCTGCGGCGTAGGCGGCGATGACATTGGCGCTGAGGTCGAGCAGGGGGCGCAGCAGGGTTAAATTGCCGATTTGCCGTGAATGCGGCATGGCGGCCGCGCCGATGACGCCTGCGCCCCGGCAGAGGTTGAAGAGCAGGGTTTCCGCCTGGTCGCGGCGGTGGTGTGCCAAGGCGAGATATTCGGCGTCGCTTTCCTGAAAGGCCAGGTAGCGAGCGTGGCGGGCGGCGGCTTCTACACCTTGTCCGTCATGGCGGGGGACTTCGACTTTTTTCAGGGTATAGGGAATGCCCCAGTCGCGGCAGAGTTGTTCGCAAAACGCCGCCCATGCGTCGGCGTGGGGCGACAAGCCGTGGTGCACATGCAGGGCGCGCACCCGCCCCGGCGGCAGGGCTTTTTGGCATAAATGCAGGAGGACGACGGAATCGCGCCCGCCGGAAAGCCCGACCCAAAGGGGTGACTTTTCGGGAAGGCGCGCGCGCAGTTGGGCGGCAAGTGTGGCAACGGCGGTGGTAACTGCGGTGGCAACGTCGGTGGCAACGGCGCGCGCGCGAATTTCAGTTTTGTTCCTTGAAGCGACCATATGCCATGAGGCGCTCGAAGCGAATATCGACGAGTTTGTCGGGGGCGAGTTCGTTTAAGTGTTTCAGGCTGTCGTGCAGCGCTTTTTTGAGGGCGACGGACATGGCGAGGTAGTCGCGGTGCGCGCCGCCGCAGGGTTCGTGCACGATTTTGTCAATCAGCCCCAAAGATTTCAGACGCCCTGCGGTGATGCCCATGATTTCGGCGGCTTCGTGGGCTTTTTCGGCGCTTTTCCAGAGAATCGAGGCGCAGCCTTCGGGAGAGATGACCGAATAGGTGGCGTTTTGCAGCATCAACACGGTGTCGCCCACGGCGATGGCGAGCGCGCCGCCGGAACCGCCTTCTCCGATGATGGTGACGATGATGGGGGTTTTTAGAATCGCCATTTCGTAGAGGTTGCGACCAATGGCTTCTGACTGCCCGCGTTCTTCGGCGCCGATGCCGGGATAGGCGCCGGGGGTGTCGACGAAGGTGAATACGGGGATGCGGAATTTTTCCGCCAGCCGCATGAGGCGTAGCGCCTTGCGGTAGCCTTCGGGCTTGGGCATCCCGAAGTTGCGATAGGTTCGGTCTTTGGTGTCGCGCCCTTTTTGATGCCCGATGACCACGCAGGGATTGCCGTTGAAACGCGCCATGCCGCCGACGATGGATTTGTCATCGGCATAGGCGCGGTCGCCGTGCAGTTCCACGAAATCCGTAAAAATGTGTTCGATGTAGTCGAGGGTATAGGGGCGCTGCGGGTGGCGGGCGACCTGGGCGATTTGCCAGGGGGTGAGCTTGGCGTAGATGGCTTTGGTCAATTCCTGGCTTTTTTCGGACAGGCGGTCGATTTCCTCGGAAATGTCGACCGCCGAATCTTCCTGACCGAAACGCAGGGCTTCGATTTTGTTTTCCAGTTCGGCAATCGGCTGCTCAAAGTCGAGGAAAGTTGTTTTCATGCTGGCGCTGTCTTTGAGATTCGGGGGACGTATCTTAGCAGGGAATGCAAATTTTCGTTATCGCGCGCTTATCTGCCGTCACCGACAAAGGGATTCCACTGACGCTCGTCGCCCAGCGTTGACATGGGGCCGTGCCCCGGAATGAACTGGATGTCATCGCCCAGGGGAAAGAGCTTTTGCCGGATGGAAGCCAGGATGTCGGCGTGGTTGCCCTGCGGAAAATCGGTGCGCCCGATGGAACCTTGAAAGAGCACGTCGCCCACCTGAAGCAGCGCATCCGGGCGGCTGTAATACACCACATGCCCCGGCGTGTGACCCGGGCAATGCAACACCTCCAGCGTGACTTCACCGAAGGCAACCGTGTCGCCATCGCCCAGCCAGCGGTCGGGCGTGAAGGTTTGCCCACCCGCGAGTCCGAACTTGCGCCCCTGGTCAGCGATGCCGTCAATCCAGAAACGATCCGCCTCATGCGGGCCTTCGATGGGGATGTTGTAGCGCGTAGCCAGTTCCGCCGCGCCGCCCGCGTGGTCGAAATGCCCGTGCGTAATCAGGATGAGCGTGGGCGTCAGTTGTTCGGCTTCAAGCGCCGCCACAATGCGCGCCACGTCGCCGCCGGGGTCGACCACGGCAGCCTGGCGGGTGCTTTCGCACCAGAAGAGGGTGCAGTTCTGTTCGAGAGGGGTGACGGGAACGATTTTGTAGCGCATGGGAAAAGTACCGGAGAAACAGGAAATAACGCGGATATTACTGTAAACCGCGCCGGGTAGTGGAACAGAAGGAACAGAAAAAAACAGCCCGCAAAAATCAGGGCGGGCAGCCGCGTCCCGAATGAACACGATTCCGGCATGAACCCGCGCTTTTCGACTACACTGCCATCATCTGGTTAAAAACAAGCGATCATGATTGAAAAAGCCTTGGCAAGCGTGGAGGAATGGGTCGCCTGCTTCGGCGCGCAGGAATTGCCGGTGTTGCGCCATACCCGGCGGCAACTGGAAGAAGCGCGCGAACATATGGATCAGGTTTCGGGCAAGCTGATTGCCCGTATTGTGCTGCAAGACCCGCTGATGGCGGTACGGGTGCTCTCCTACATCCAGCCTTTGACCGGACGGCGACTGCATCACGATGTCGCCACCATTGCGGGCGCCATCATGATGTTGGGCGTGGAACCGTTTTTCCGGCGGTTTGAAAACCTGCCCACCATTGAAGACAAGCTGAAAGACGCGCCGCCGCACGCCCTGTTGGGCACAATACAGGTGATTCGCCGCGCCCAGCAGGCGGCGCATTACGCGCACACATGGGCGGTCTGGCGCGTGGATGTGGATGTGGAAGAAGTCACGCTGGCGGCGTTGTTGCACGATCTGGCGGAAATCCTGCTCTACGTCTTCGCGCCCAAACTGGCGCTTGCCATCCGCGACAAACAACGGGCTGACCCAAGCTTGCGCAGCGTTCATGTGCAGGAAGAAGTTTTGGGATTTTCCCTGCGTTCCATCCAGATTGCCTTGTGTCAGGCATGGAAGCTGCCCGCGCTGCTGCTCTCGTTGATTGACGACGCGCACGCCGATCATCCCAGAATCAAAAACGTCATCCTGGCGGTCAGTCTGGCGCGCCATCTCGCGCACGGCTGGAAAGACGCCGCCTTGCCGGATGATCTGAAATCCATCGCGCAACTGCTCAACTTGACGGAAGCGGCGCTGGGCGAACGCTTGCATCTGGCGTTGCCCGCAAATGAGCAAACAGAAATGCAACAATCGCAACAAAACGCACAAACGCATTGAGTATTAACGGGTTTGGGCTATCATTAAGGCGTCACGGACGTTTCTTTATTGAGTGCAATCATGGACATTACGAGCATAGGACTACAAGCA
>BNUD01000150.1 GCA_025997095.1 Betaproteobacteria bacterium
AAGTCCATGCATATGAGTGCCACCAACAACGCCAACGCCGCCCTGCACTTTCACATTCTGGAAGACATTGCCCAGGATTTGTCGGCAGACGCGAATTTTCCCACCTGTCTGGATGCCAGCCTGAATGTGCGTAACACCTTGAAAGACCCGCTGGTCGCGCTCGACAAGCTGGCGCAGGTGGTCAATGTCGAACCCCTGATTTCCACCCGCCTGTTGCGGTTGGCGAACTCCGCCGCCTACAACGTGACCGGTCAGGAAGTCAGCGACATCCGTCTGGCGATTCAGCGCGTCGGCTTTGAAACCGTGCGGACAACCTCATTGAGTGTCGCCATGGAGCAGATGTTGCACTCGCGCAATGTCAGAAGCTTTGAAGACATCGCCCGCCTGACCTGGGATCACTCCCTGCAAGTCGCCGCCATCGGTCGCGTGCTGGCGCGGCGCGTCGGTCGCAACATCCACGGCGAAGACGCCATGCTGGTCGGCATGGTGAATAACATCGGCGTGTTTTACCTGCTCTACCGCGCCGCCGATTACCCCGAATACCACGAAAACCGCGCAGCCATGCTGGAACTGCTCACCGGCTGGTCAGACAGCATCGGCGAGAACCTGCTCGCCGTACTGGGTCTGCCCGAACCCATCCTTGCCGCCATTCACTCCCACAACAGCCAGCAACACAACAGCGACCCCTTCTCGCTCGCCGATGTACTCTACTTCGCCTGCCTGCTGGCAGAAAACAACTGCCCCTGGCTGGGCTATTCCAGCCACGCCAACAGCGCGCAGGCAGAACAAGACCGCGCCCGCTACGCCGACCTGCTGGAAGAAGCCGAGGACGATATACGGGAAATCCAGTTTGCCTTGAGCGCGTAAAAAGTGGATGCCCCATAGGTTGGGAAAGCCGGTGAGCGGCGCATTCCGACGGTCGTACTCTCTGCTGCTACGCGCCGCAAGAATAACAACCGCCGGGTTCAACTTCGCTTACCCAACGAGAAACTACGCTCCTCGCAATGACGCGGTTGCCCAGCATTCTCTGAGGTTTGTGGCATCCATATGGAATTGTGGGTAATCCTCAGCAAACAGAGAGCAGGATGCTCCCTCTACTTTACACACCCTCACCGCGAAGACTTGATGATTCGCCCCTGCGCCGGTTGCAGCGGGCGGGCGTTGTGCGGATACAAACGCTCAAACACCCCCACTTGCGCCGCTGAAACAGCAATCGGCGTTTGCAGCACGGCCCAAATCACCCCTTCGTCGCAGGGCGGGCGGGTCATGGAACCCATATAGGTGTAATAGCCTTGGCTGCGCGGCAACAACTGGTGGAGGTCAACCTGCGCCTCCGGCGTGACGGCGCGGTTTTGTTGCAACGGCAGATAATTCAGCAAGCTCTGGATGAAGGGGTTTTCCGCGCCTTCTTCCAGCAGCGCTGCCACTACCAGGCGTTCGCCATCGAAAGCGCGGTGTTCCAGATGCGCGCCCATGACAAATCTTTGTCCGTCGACGGCTTCTTCGGCGGGATGCTGAAAGGTGACGCGCTCCAGTTCGTAGAACTTGCCCATGAGTCCGACGCGGTTGCCGGGCAGTTCGACTTCGATGCCGCGTCCGGTGTCGGTGACGGCAAAGCGTGAGGGCAGGTAATCGAAGACGAGGGGTTCCAGATCGACCGCGATGCCGCCACTGATGTCAATCGGCGCTTGCCGTCGCCCTTCCTTGCAGAGCAGGTTTTCCGGCGCGACTTCCGCCCAATGCTCCGGTCCGCCAGGGCCGCTATATGCCCAAACCAGAGGCTTGGGCGGCGCTGGCGCGACAGCGGCATTTGCCGTACCGCGAGCGGGTTTTGATGCGGCACTACCGACGCCCGTCGCGCGGTTGGTGACGGTCGCCTGTTTGCCTGCCGTGGTCGGCTTGCCGACCGCCACGCGGATGCTGTCCAGTTGCTTCTTGATCAGAGCTTCGTTGGATTGGCGCAGGGCGGCGGCGGCATCGGCGGCCTGTTCCGCGCGCTTTTGCGCCATCCCCTGCGCGCCTGACGGACGGCAGAGTTCGCGCATCACTTTTTCATCCAGTGTGCCGCTCCGCACCGGCATGAAAGCGGCATCTTTCATTTCGTCGCTCCGCAGCGTTTCCTCATTCGCGGTCAGAAAACTGCGTCGCAGGGTGGCTGCGGAACGATGAACGCAGTCGTAACGGATATGGGTCTGCACATATTTGTAGCTACCGCCCGTGCGGGCATCGACGATTTCCTTGTCCAGATTCAGTCGGCTGGTCGCCTGCACATGACCATCCGCCGAGCGTTGCATACTTGCCGTATCCACCTCGATGGAACGCCCCTTGTCACTGGCAATGGTGCGCCAGACAAAGTTGGCGGCATTGGCGGACGCGGAATCCGGGACTGGCGTTGGCGCAACCACGGGTTCAGCGGCGGGAGTCGGTGTCGCTGCCTGCACCGCCGCTGCCGTTACAGATTCGGAATCCTGTTGCGGCTGCTGCGCCCACGCTCCTGCCGCCGTCAGACAGGAAAAAACAAGAACAATTTTTTTCATGATAAAACCCTTGTGCAACGAGCTTATGACCAGAACGTAAGGGTAGCAGGAATCAGGAATCAAAACCGAAACTGCGCTGCCATTAATCCGGCAATCAAATACGCCATATGCTGCCACAGGCGATTGATGATGTTCAGGTAGGGCGGCATCGCAAAAACCGCCGTCGTAAACGCACGGCGCGCAATGCGCGCCCCTGCACGATGGTAATGGATGTGAGCCAGGTTAAGTTAATCTGCTCTAAAAGCATATGGCGTATTCGATTGCCGGATTAATCTCGTGTCATGGCGCGATAAAGCGCCGCCATGTGTTTGGCGCTTGCCACATCCGACCAGTCGCGGGCGGTTTCGGGGGCTTCGGCTTGCAGGCGTTCGCGTAGCGCGGCGTCGGAGAAGAAGCGCAGCACCGCGTCGGTGAAGGCGTCTTCGTCTTCCGGCGGCGGCGTAGCAATCCAGCAAGGCTCCGTTGCGGTCGAGATAGTCCAAAAACTGGATGGCATGGGCGATGCCCTGTTTTTTCCGAAACGCCGCGCGGTCGCCACAGGCGAATTTTTCCAACGGGATTCCGGTGGGCAGGATGTGCATGGGCACACGCACACCGTAAGCGGTGAGTTGTTCTTGCATGGCGGTGGAGGGTACGACAACCGCATCGAGCGCGTTGTATTGGCGGCGGGCGGCACGAATGCCCGCGTAATGGGCGATGAAGGGCGTGTGAATACCAAGAAATTAGCGACAGGCCTTCAGGCCTGTCGGTCAAACGTGTTTTGGAAGGGGTTTGCATCCCCTCCCAAAACGGTCGCCGAAACCCCGGCCGTAAGAAAGGGGTATGGCTCCCACCTTTCTTAGAAGCTGTTTTAGAAATTGGCACGAAAAATGCTGTAGAGGGACATTACAGTTGATGTGGAGAAGATAATGTACCCAAGCGATCTGACAGAAGCGGAATGGAAGTGTTTGGCGCCCTATCTGGTCAAGCCCTTGCCGACGGAACGTCGGCGAGGGC
>BNUD01000151.1 GCA_025997095.1 Betaproteobacteria bacterium
CGTCGGCGGCTGGATGCGCCGCCTGCTGCCCGCGCGGATGCGGGTGTAGACGTTGTAGAGGATGGCTCATGAAAACGATTCAATCCGCTGACAAGAAAATGTTGGAAGATGTCCGCCCTGACCCGTCACTGGATGCCGCCCCTGCCAGTGACCGTGAAATAGCCAAACGATGTTTGCTGGCAAGGCTGAACCAGCAAGCATCATCAGGTGTGCGGGACTGGCGCCGCGATGATTTGTACGAAAATTGATTTACCTTGCAACTTAGACAAAGGAAACTCCCTTGAGCCATAAAACCTTCACTCCGCCCCCCGCCGGTTCCCGGCTGCTGATGTCGGGCAACGAAGCCATCGCCCGCGCCGTTTGGGATGCTGGCGTGCGCGTCGCCGCCGCCTATCCGGGCACCCCCTCCACTGAAATTCTGGAAAACGTCGCCCGCTATCCCGATCTGTATTCCGAATGGTCGGTGAATGAAAAAGTCTCCCTCGAAGTTGCCATCGGCGCTTCCTTGACGGGCGCGCGCAGTTTCTGCGCGATGAAGCACGTTGGCTTGAACGTTGCCGCCGACGCGCTGATGACGCTCACGCTCACCGGCGTGGTGGGCGGGCTGGTGATTGCGGTGGCGGATGACGTGGGCTTTTCTTCCTCGCAAAACGAACAGGATTCCCGCTTCTGGGGGCGTTTCGCGCATCTGCCCATCATTGAACCCGCCGATTCGCAGGAAGCCTACGACATGACCCAGGCAGCGTTCGACCTCTCGGAGAAGTTCAACACGCCCGTCATCCTGCGGCTCACCACCCGCGTCTGCCACGTCAAATGTCTGGTCGACATCGGTGAGCGCACCGTCAAACGCGCCGCCGAAGGCTTCGTCAAAAATCCGGCGCGCTGGGTGATGGTGCCCGCCAACGCCCAACGTCGCGTGCCCGAAGTGTTCGCCCGCGAAAAAGCCTTGCGCGCCGAATCCGAAACCACCCGGTTCAACCGTCTGGAAGAGGGCAGCGACAAGCGCGTCGGCTTCGTCACCTCCGGCCCCGCCTACATGCATGTGCGCGAAACCTTTCCCAATGCGCCCATCCTGAAACTCGGTTTATCGTACCCGCTGCCGCTGGACAAAGTACGCGCCCTCGCCGAACAGGTCGACACCCTGATGGTCGTCGAGGAAACCGAACAGCTTGTGGAAACCGAAATCCGCGCCGCCGGTATTGCCGCGCGCGGCAAAGACATCCTGCCCGCCGCAGGCGAACTGCCGCCCTACATCCTGAGAAAAAGCCTCGCTTCCCTGTTGCCGGAACTGGCGCGCGCCGACGAAACGCAGCCCGACGCGCTGAAAGTGTTCCCGCGCCCGCCCACGATGTGCGTCGCCTGTCCGCATCTGGGCGTGTATTACACCCTCTCGCAACTGCGTAACGTCACCATCGCAGGCGACATCGGCTGCTACACGCTGGGCGCCGGGCACCCGTGGAACGCGCTCGACACCACCATCTGCATGGGCGCCTCGATGGGCATGGCGCTCGGCATGGACAAGGGGCGTGGTCCGGATGACGAAAAGAAAAAAATCGTCGCCGTCATCGGCGATTCCACCTTCATGCACATGGGGATGCAGGGCTTGCTCGACATCGCCTATAACCGTGGCAACGTTACCGTTTTGCTGCTCGATAACCGCACCGTCGGCATGACGGGCGGGCAGGATAATCCCGCCAGCGGTCGTGACCTGCACGGCGAAGAAGCCCCGCGCGTCGACTTCGCCAAAATCGTGGCATCGCTGGGCATCGCCCCGGAACACATCCATGTGGTCGACCCCTACATCCTGCCGACGCTGTTCAAAACGCTGCGCGAAGAAACCAAGTACGACGGTCCTTCGGTCATCATCACCAACCGCCCCTGTGTGCTGATCGACGAATACAAGCAGGAACCCGCCTACGAAGTGATTGAGGATAAATGCACCGGCTGCGGCAACTGCGTCGAAATCGGCTGTCCCGCCATCCACGTCACCCGCCGCGAAAAGGTGGTGAAACCCTCCGGCAAAGAAGTGGAACTCGCCTTCACCCGCATCGAAACCGCCGCCTGCACCGGCTGCGGGCTATGCCTGCAACCCTGCGCGCCAGACGCGATTAAACCGGCGGTACCGACGTTTCCGGTACAGATTGTGTGAACATGGCATCCATCAGCCAACTGAAAGGCGTCATTTCCAAGCCGTCCATGCCGGTCTGCCTTGACGACATGAATCCTTTTTCGACGTTTTCTGAAAAGGAACCTGACCTCGCCGCCAAAGTAGGCAGCAAGGTTGTGCTACGTTGCTATAACGGCAGCGTGAGCGCGCCGTCGGCAACACGTCCGGCAGAGCATTACTGGCAACTCATTGGTACAGCAGGGGAAGTGGTTCGTGTAGATGCTGTCGCACAGTCTGTCGAACGGGGCAGGGTATTGGTACGTTTTCATACAGATGTTTGCGCGCTCGGACTGGCTTGCCACAATGAAACGCCCAACGCGCTCTGGATACGCACAAGCGATTTGCAATGGATCGACGAAACTGATTTTTAAGGAAACAACATGAGCCAAACCACCAACATCCTCGTCGTCGGCATCGGACAGGTTTCGGTCTCTGATGCCGACGTTTCCGGTAACATTCTTCTGAAAAAAATCACTGGTAAGCGCCATGAAAATTGAATCCATCACAATCAAGAATTACCGCCTGTTCCGTGATGTACACATCACCGACATTCCGCCACTATGCGTTCTGGTCGGCGCAAACGGTACGGGTAAATCCACGTTGTTCGATGTGTTCTCCTTTCTCAAGGATGCGCTGACACAGAATGTCGGCAATGCAATTGCAAAACGCGGAGGATACAAAGAAGTTGCCAGCCGTGGATTTGCTGACGAATCCATTGAAATTACATTGCAATTCCGGTTGGAGATAACGGGTTATGAACGCCTCGTCACTTACGTTCTGATGATCTCCCCGGATCGGTCAGGACTCCCGCTAATCGAACGGGAAATATTGCGCTACAAGCGTGGCGAAAGCGGCGCGCCATTTCATTTTCTGGATTTCAAAAAAGGAAAAGGTTACGCCATCAATAATGAGGAAGATTTCTCGAAACCTGACAGGGACTTGACCCGCGAAGCGCAAGTGCTGGACACACCTGATATTCTGGCGGTCAAAGGATTGGGACAATTCGAGCGCTTCAAGGCGGCCAAGGCATTTCGTGCCATGATCGAAAACTGGCACATTTCCGATTTTCATATCGCGGGAATGCGCCCAAGCTCGGAAAGCAGTTATGCGGAACACATGTCGACATCCGGCGATAACATTGCGCAAGTCGCCTTCCTCAACCAGTGCGCAGAGAGTTTTGGAATCGCTGGCTTTTGTTATTTGGGTGAAACCTTGTTGTTTATTCAGGCAATAAATCTCATTCAGTCCAAGCGCGTTGAGAAAGTCCGGCGAATGGGTCGAGATAAAAACCTGTCCGCCGCGATCGGCATAAGCGCGGAATTCCTCAGCCAGTTCGGGCAAGAGTTCAACATAAA
>BNUD01000152.1 GCA_025997095.1 Betaproteobacteria bacterium
TAATCCTTGCCTTCGGCGCGCATTTTGCCCGCTTCTTTCGCGCCGTGTTCGCCTTTGCAGGCGATGAAATCGGCATAGGCGATGGTCTGCGCCCGGATGAAGCCGCGCTCGAAATCGGTGTGGATGACGCCTGCCGCTTGCGGGGCTGTGTCGCCTTTGTGAATGGTCCAGGCGCGGACTTCCTTGACGCCGGCGGTAAAGTAGGTGTGTAGCCCCAACAGGTTGTAACCGGCGCGAATCAGGCGGTTCAAGCCGGGTTCTTCCAGCCCCAGGTCGGCGAGGAAGGCCTGTTTGTCTTCGTCTTCCAGATCGGCGAGTTCTTCTTCAATCTTGGCGCAGACGGCGACTACCGGCGCGCCTTCTTTGGCGGCGTGTTCTTCCAGTCGGGTCAGGTGCGGGTTGTCGTGAAAACCGCCTTCAATGACGTTACCGACGTACATCGCGGGTTTGATGGTCAAGAGACACAGGGGCTTGATGAGCGCGATGTCTTCTGCCGACAATCCGGCGGTGCGGGCGGGTTTGCCTTCGTTCAGGTGCGGCTGGAGTTTCTTCAGCACGGCGACCAGCTTTTGCGCTTCCTTGTCGCCGGATTGCGCCTTGCGGACATCGCGGTTCAGGGTTTTTTCCACGGCGGCGAGGTCGGCTAACGCCAGTTCGGTGATGATGGTTTCGATGTCGGCAAGCGGGTCGACCTTGCCCGCGACGTGCACGATGTTGGGGTCATCGAAGCAGCGCACGACATTGACAATGGCATCGGTTTCGCGGATGTTGGCGAGGAACTGGTTGCCCAGACCTTCGCCCTTCGACGCCCCTGCCACCAGTCCGGCGATGTCGACGAATTCGACGATGGCATGTTGGATTTTCTGCGGTTTGACGATGGCGGAGAGCGCGTCCAGGCGCGGGTCGGGCACTTCGACGATGCCGACATTGGGTTCGATGGTGCAGAACGGGTAATTGGAGGCTTCAATGCCCGCCTTGGTGAGGGCATTGAAAAGGGTGGATTTGCCGACGTTGGGCAGGCCTACGATGCCGCATTGAAGACTCATGGTGTGTTTCCTTTGATGTGGGTTGCCGCTGCTGTTTTTGCGTGTAACAGCCGCATGGCTTTTTCATAGTCGCCTGCGAGCAGCGCGGGGGAGGCATCCAGACTGCGCCCGATGGCGATGTCGATTTCGGTTTGTTCTGCGGCTCTGGGGCGGGCGAGGACGAAATCAATGACTTGCTGGTTCATCCCCAATTCGCGCGGATGACCGATTCCTAAGCGCAAGCGCCAGAAATTCGGCGTGGAGAGCGCCGCCTGAATATCCTTCAGACCGTTGTGCCCGCCGTTGCCGCCGCCCTGTTTCAAACGGATGCCGCCGGGAGGCAGGTCGAGATCGTCGTGGATGACCAGCACTTCTTCCGGCGTGATTTTGTAGAAACGCGCCAAAGCCCCGACCGCCTGACCGGAGCGATTCATGAAGGTGGAAGGTTCCAGCAGCCACAATTCGCCTTGCCGCCCGACATTGCCAAAAAACTTTGGCTGCGGCGACAAGCTCACTTTCAGGCGTTGCGCCAGCGCGTCTACGAACCAGAACCCCGCGTTGTGGCGGGTGGTTTCGTATTCGGCGCCGGGGTTGCCGAGTCCGACGATGAGGCGGGGCGAGGTCATGGGGCGTTGGATTCCAGTCAAAAAACAAAGAGCCGCCAGCGGTTAAAACCGGGCGGCTCCGCGAGCGTTAAATGCTCTATGCTCGTAGCAGGATTACTTGGCGGCTTCGGGAGCGGCAGCCGGGGTTTCGGCGGCGGCGGATTCTTCTTCCACCGCGCCGCCCTTCTTGGCGATGCAGGATGCCACGGTCTGGTCTTCGCCGTGCACAATGGCGCTGACGCCCTTGGGCAGTTGCAGGTGCGAAACGTGGATGGCATCGCCCGTGCTGAGGTCTTTCAGGTCGACTTCGATGAATTCGGGCAGGTCGGCGGGCAGACAGGAGATTTCCAGTTCGGTGATGACGTGGGCAATCTGACCGCCTTGCAGCTTGACGCCGGGGGCGATGTCCTGATTGATGAAGTGCAGGGGAACCTTCTGGTGCAGTTTCTTTTTGGCATCGACACGTTGAAAATCGACGTGCAGCACGATGGGTTTGTAGGCGTGCACCTGAAAATCGCGCAGCAGCACCTGCTCTTTTTTGCCTTCCAGCTCGATGGTGAGCAGGGAGGAGTGGAAGGCTTCTTTTTTGAGACCGAGGTACAGCGGGTTGTGGTCGATTTCGATCACTTCCGGCGCTTGATCGGCACCGTAAATGATGCCGGGGACTTTTCCGGCACGGCGCAGGCGGCGGCTCGCACTCGTTCCCTGCACTGAGCGTTTTTGGGCGTTAAGGACAAATTGCATGATGACTCCATGAAGTGACTGCCCCGCGACCAGGGCAGTGGGTTAAAAAAACTAGTCAATAAACAGCGAAGAAACGGAATCGTCGCTGCTGATGCGGCGGATGGTTTCCGCCAAAAGGGGCGCCACCGAAAGCTGGCGAATGTGCGGACTGGCGGCGGCATCGGGTTGCAGCGGAATGGTGTCGGTGACGACCAGCGAATCGAGGTCGGAATTGCCCACCCGTTCCACCGCGCCGCCGGACAATACCGGATGAGTACAGTAGGCGACTACTTTTTTCGCGCCGCTGGCTTTCAGGGCGGTCGCCGCCTTGCACAAGGTGCCTGCGGTGTCCACCATGTCGTCCATGATGACGCAGGTGCGGTCTTTCACGTCACCGATGATGTTCATCACCTCGGCAACATTCGCTTTGGGGCGGCGTTTGTCGATAATCGCCAAATCGCATTCCAGACGCTTGGCGAGCGAACGGGCGCGCACCACGCCGCCGTGGTCAGGCGATACCACCAGCGGATTTTCATACCGCTGTTTCTTGATGTCTTCAATCAGGATGGGCAAGCCGTAGATGTTATCGACCGGGATATTGAAAAAGCCCTGAATCTGTTCGGCGTGCAAGTCCATGGTCAGCACCCGGTCGACACCGGAAACCATCAGCATATTGGCGACCAGCTTGGCGGCGATGGCAACCCGCGAAGAACGCGGACGCCGATCCTGGCGGGCGTAGCCGAAATAGGGGATGGCAGCGGTGATGCGTCCGGCGGAAGCGCGTTTCAAGGCATCGACCATGATGAGAATTTCCATCAAATGATCATTGGTCGGCGCGCAGGTCGATTGCAGCACGAAGACATCGTGACCGCGCACATGCTCCTGAATCTCGACATTCACTTCGCCGTCCGAAAAGCGCCCTACATGCGCCTGTCCCAGTTTTACGTTGAGCGCCGCAGCTACATCGGCAGCCAGACTGCGGTTGGCGTTCCCGCTGAAAACCATCAGACTGTTGTAAGGCATCGCTTATCCTTCGGGCGGCTGCGTCCATCCGCCATAAATGATTTTGGGCAGGCGGAGCGCCTGCCCAATGGATTT
>BNUD01000153.1 GCA_025997095.1 Betaproteobacteria bacterium
TCTTCGATGTAGAGACGACCATTTCCGTCTGCATCAAGCACAGTGTCGGCTTTGCCGTCCTTGAGAATATAGTAGGCATCATCTCCCGCACCGCCCTCAAGGTAGTTTGCGCCTTTTTCCCCTTTCAAGATGTCGTCGCCATCATTACCAAAGAGCCAATCACGATCTCCGCTGCCTTCCAGCAGTTCGCCTTCTTTGCCGCCAAAAATAACCTGATGGTCAGAGAGCGAGATACCCGTTCCATCGATGCTCAGTTCCAAATCAGGAGCCTCTGGAAATTTTTTGGGTAAGCTCTTGTCGATAAAGTCCCAGTTGCCAGGGTAATCAGTATTCAGCTCGTTGAATTTACCGTACAGAAGCTCTTCTTTATCATATTGCAGCCGCCAATAAAGCATTTGAGAGCGCATGGTGATGTATTCTTCAGTCATGCCTATGCCGGTCGCGGGATTAAAAAGATCCAGATCGTGGTTCTGGTTGAAACGAGAGTAGTCTATGCCCTCACTTTCGATAACAAAGGCATTAAATTCACGCAATGCATAGCGCCAGGCTATACTCTTATGTGCCATATCGGCAATATAGTCGGCGGTGGCGGTATCAGATTCGAGATAACTCATACCGCCATGACCCAACAAGGCACCCGGAATATCATCCAGCTTGGACGCTGTACCCCAAAACAGGTCAGCGTATTTTTCCATCAAACCTATCTGGTCTTCGGGCTTATGATTCTTGAAAACCTGATACGCCTTGGTCATGCCATCTGCCCCGTAGATGCCTCCAACAAGTGCAGCCGCTATAACAACAACTGCGCCGACAGTCGACGCCGTAGCTATTCCTGCTAGACCAAGCGCAATTTTACCTACCCCAGCCGCTACAAAAGTGCCAGTTGCCCCCCCTGCCGCATCAACCGCCCAATTTACCAAAATATCCTTGGCAAGCTCATCGTTACCCTCATTCGCGGCTTTTCTGGCTTCATAAACCGCCAACGAAAGACCAAGAAGATCACCCGCCGTACCCAGCGCATTCAGTGCCTTGGCACCTGTAGGCAATATTTTTGCCCCGTCGGTTGACAGGTTTTGGGCAGAGTTGCGGAGTTCTACTCTTTGAGCATCACTCATGTTGCCCATGCTGTCGACCAGATAGCCCATCGTATGCGGATTTTTCTCCAAAAAGTCCGGGGCAGTCACTTCATGCAAGAAGTGTTCATTATATTCGATATGAATCACTTCTCCCTGTTTTACAGCACGCAATTCGCCTAATCCATTATGTTTTATCGAAAGAGTTTGTAAGTGATCAAAGAGAGCCTTTTTCCCATTCTTCAGAGATATCAATTTCAACTCATCGATCGAAACACCTTCAATACTGCTTACCGTCCCTGAGATCAAAAGTTCATGCAGTTCGACGTTGGAAAAAATACGCCCATAACTGGCATAGGGACCAAGAAAACAGACTTCCCCTACCGTATCCGCCGCGAACTGTCGTGAAGCTACTGCCCACGGGCCAGTGTCCTCGTTGTCCAGCCACTTCTTAGCGTTCGACTTTTCGGGAGTGTCGGGGGTGGTGGAACCGGGGATCATATCCTCGAATTTCGCCCCATGCGCTTCTGCAACAGCGCTAAGAAATTCCCGAGATTTCAGGAACTTGTAGGCTTCTGTGCTGTTCAGGGATCGGATGTCCGGATCCTTGGCAATCATGCCGTTTATGATATCATCAGTATGGACGCCATCAATAAGACCACCATAAAACCATGTTACCTTGCCTGTGGCATGAGTATCCACTTGCGCTGCCAGCGCCTGCAATGCTTCCGTGGTTTTATAGGCATCCGGATTGGTTCTCAACCGATCAATCGCTTGTTCTGAAGTCAGTTTGGACATGGTTAAACCCCTTCTCCTGTTTCAAGTGTCAATTCATAGGTTGTTGATGAGGCAAACACTCCACCATCCTTGTAGGCCAGCAGTGCGTCATAAATATCTTTCAGTATCGCATCCCGTTGGGTGGCTAGATCTGACGGCAAACGCTCTGTGCTCCAACCCACTTGGCGAAACTGATCCCCCATCAAATAGAGCTGGGTAATACGTTTTCTGGAAAACCCCGGCTCCCCCCGCTTGCCACGGGATTCTATGTTTTCCATATCCATCCAAAGCAGGTGTCCTTTCCAGAGAAAAGTCCAGCCACTAAAAGGGGTGAACTGATGATCTTCACCATTTTGCCAAGCGACATGGCGTAAATACATGCTTCGCTCACGGTCGACCGTCCAGTCTGTAGCATTGGTGCGCTGCCCTATTCCTATGCGCTTGTCAATTTCCTTGAACCGGTACTTCTCTATGTCTTCTTTGGGGGTGTATTCGTTCACAAATGCCATGATGCCTCCTCAACAGTTCGTAAAAATTGGGGGCTGACCCAATGCCGCCCGCCAACAACACCCAAGTCAGAACCAAATTCTGCCAGCATTTTTCTGTCCTTTGTGTCGTTGTGGAAAAATTCAATTTGCGAATCCTACCCAAGTTTCGCGCTCCTGTAAAACACAAATTTGTCATAATAATATATGGCGATTGATTATAAGCATAACGCCCTTGATCGAGATAGCGCGGCAGCCCGAACAACAGGATGGTAGCGCGGGTTTAGCCGGAGCGAAGCGAAGGCGAAGCATCTTCCACCATCCCCCGGTTCTGCGCGACCATCAGCGCGTAGCCCGGACATCGTGCAGGGTGGCAGCGGGTTTTGACGAAGCGAAGCGACGGCAAAAGCGAAGCGCCTTCCACCATTTTCCCGGTACGATGTTCCGGTGCGGTAAATGGTGGATAACGCTACGCTCATTCCCCTGCAAAACTCAAATCATCGACGGCTCAAACGCCCAAACCGAGCCAATTACCTGAATCAAGGCATCATTGGCATCCAGTTCATTTGTCGGCGTTGCGTGGTTTGCCATTGCGCTCACCAGATCCTGTACCTTGTTATCGGTCAGTACATAGCCATCGCGGGTTTGGAGTTGTTCAATTCGATACGCTCCGGCATTGCCGGTGTACCAGTTATTAAGGGTGATTTTATCGGTTGTTCCAAGCAGGCTGATTTCCAGATTATTGCCACTCTTTTTGAACCAGAGTTGTTCAATGGCAATGTTTTCACCAAAGGCGAGCATGTCGGTATTACCGCTGGCGGTATCGTAATCGTAAATAACATCCTGACCATCGCCCTTGTTAAAGCGGTAGAGGTCGTCGCCTTTGCCGCCTTCCAGGCGATCATTACCCTTGCCGCCTTCAAGAATGTCATTCCCCGCTTCGCCATACAGGGTATCGTTGCCTTCGTTGCCCCATACGGTGTCATTGCCGTCTCCGGCGCGGATAGTATCGTTCCCTGCCAGACCATCAATGAGTTCGTCCAGATTCGTAAAGGTGAGCGTGTCATTGCCCGTGGTGAGTT